>JALNZQ010000212.1 GCA_023229165.1 Methanothrix sp. | reverse complement strand
TGCTGCGTGACTCCAGGGTACAACTGCGTGCTCTGGCCGCCCGCGTTCGCGACAACACCAGAAGGAAGGCTGGGCGTGACCACAGCCTCTGTGGGTGTCTGTCCATTGTAGGTCAGCGATACGGTTACAGTTACCATCTGTCCAACATCAGCCGATGGCACCAGATTCTGAAAGGCCGTAAGCTCTGCTGCCGCTGGCCCCAATAATAACCCCACCCCAATGAGCAGAAGAATGTGCCCAAATCCCAAATGCATCATTGGATCACTATTGTTCTGCCTGCGAGATTTAAAGATACCTGTCATACGAGATTGATATGAGATATATTCGATGCATTGATACTCATTTAGGTCAAATTGCCGATACCTCGCCCCGTTCCATACATAAAATACTTATTTGGTTTGATGATATCATCACCTGATGGACGTCTCATTCTCTGCCTGGCGGCATTCGCGAGAAGAGAGCTTGCAGCTCAAAGGAGAGGGCTTCTCCTTTCTCTTCGATAGGCGCTACACCAATCGACTCAACAGAATGAGCCGTGTTTTCTTCGAAGCCTATGTTGTGGCCACTAAAGAGCTGGCCGCGCAGGAGGACCGCTTCCCCAGCCTTAGCGAGATCGACGCCAAGATGGAAAGCGGGGCGGTTTACGCCTTCAAGGATCGTTTGATGAAGAATACCGAGTTCTTCGAAGAGGTTAAGATCTCCGGCGTCTCCTACCTGGTTCCGCGCGCACTCAAGTTCGTGGATGTTACTGGTACGTATACCGATTTAGTCTTGAACTTCGAGGAGGGCACCGTGGTGCTGCCCACGCGAAGGAAGACCCCCTCGCACCCGGATAGCCCTATACAGATCGAAGAGGAAGAGCCAAAAGCTCCTCAAGTGAAGGAGACTGTAAATAAAACACCCACATTTTCCGAAGATAAGGAGACGAAAGCAAAACCACAGTCTTATCTCCTGCACACGCCGGAGGTCTTCGAGGAGATTTCCCCGGCAACGGATACAGCAGATGCGGCATCTCCCAGCGAGCCTGCGGGAAAAATTGTAGTAACTGCCTCACCCCCGGCAAAAGAGCCGGAGAAGCCCCCATTGACCAAGAAGAAGACGGCAATGCCGCCAAAAACAGTCACCTTGATTGGCGCGGCCGTCTTGCTGGCTCTTTTTGCCGTTGTATCCATCTATGGCCCAACGCTAGTACAGACACCAGTACCGCCAACATTCCTGGTTTCGTATTCCGCATACCTTTCCAATTCCAGCAACGAAAGCTATCTGGGCCTGAACATCACCAACCCTCAGGAAATGGTCAATGATATGGAGATGACTCTGCCCCAGAATATCGACAAGAGCATCAGTGCCAGAGGCGGAATTGTGACAATCTCCCATGGAGAGAATACACTGGTGAGGATGAACTCTACAGGGGACGCCAGCGTGAAGATATATCTGCAGGGCAACTGGACAACAATTCCTGTCGGCCTCAGCTTTTATGCGCCGGAAGGCTTCGATACCAATCTGCTGGTCCACGGACTGGCATCAACTGTCACACGCAAGAACGAGACCTCAGTCTTGATGTTCAACCTGACAGGAGTTGGGGTAAGCTTTGAGCAGAGCTACACTCGAAAGAATTAGACTGGCGGTAATAGCCGATAAAGAGAATGCAGATGCGGCTCTAAAAAGGGTAGTCTCTCTCGGAGTTTTTGATAAGAGCCGCAAGATAATAAAGATACAAAGCCATGTAGAGATCCCCGTCATCAGGTCGGTCTCCGGCTGCGAGCTCGTCATGCAGGAGGATCCGGTATTCTACAAGAAAAAGCCGGACCTCTTCCATGCCTTGCAAGGAAAGATTCCCGAAAAATACATCCATCTTATTCCGCGCGGCTGGTTCTTACTGGGAGAGGTAATAGTGGTCAAGATTCATCCCGACCTGACGGCGTATGAACACCATATCGGCCAGGCTCTTTTAGACTTTTATCCTCGCTGCTGCACCGTCTTAGCCGACGAGGGCATCCTTGGCCCCTTTCGCGAGCCTGTACGTAGGACGATCATCGGCAACAAGACCCAGACGGTGCATAAAGAAAATAAAGTGATATTCAATCTGGATGCGAGCCTGGTGATGTTCTCGCCCGGGAACCTCAAGGAGCGCATAAGAATGAGCGGCTTTGGCAAGGGCGAGTATGTAGTGGACATGTTTGCCGGTATTGGTTACTTCACTCTTCCCATGGCAGTTCATTCCCGGCCGAGAAAGATCATGGCCATTGAGCTGAATCCCAACGCCTACCATTATCTCTGCCAGAATATCCGGGATAACCATGTGGAAGAGATAGTAGAGCCAGTCCTAGGTGACTGCGCGAAGGTGACTCCGGATGGAGTCGCCGACAGGGTGGTGATGGGCATGGTCCAGGTAACCGACCAATACCTGCAAAAGGGCATTTCCGCTCTGAGGCCAGGAGGCATACTGCATTACCATCAGACCATTGCCACCAGCATGTATCCGGCCGCAGCCATCCGAGATGTGAAAAAAGCAGCGGCCGCTTTGGGCTGCCGGGCCGAGATCCTGAGCTATGTGCTGGTCAAAAAGTACTCACCCGGAGTGGTTCATGCCGTGATCGATGCCCGGATCGATAGGGATTATTAGCCGGAGATATTATTTGCCCTTATGATTGTCACCTGGATGGGACACTCCTGCTTTCTTTTAAAGAGCGAGGAGGGCCGTTCTCTGCTCCTAGACCCTTTTCATGAGAGCGATGTGGGCTATGCCATGCCGATAACTGAGGCAGACATTGTAATCATAAGCCACGACCACATGGATCACAACAATGTCGACGCCACGGGAAGCAAAGCGGAGGTGATCTTCGGCCCCGGCGAATACATCTGCATGGAAATGGAGATCAGGGGCATAAAGTCATATCACGACGCAGAGAGAGGGAAGAAGCGAGGCACTAACACCATCTTCTGCTTCACGCTGGACGGCATAAGAGTCTGTCACCTGGGAGATTTAGGGCATACTTTGAGCCGGACCCAGGTAAAGGCCATAGGTCCGGTGGATCTGCTATTTCTGCCTGTGGGCGGGGGATATACCATTGATGCAGTCGGCGCGAACGAGGTGATGAGACAACTGCATCCGGCGGTGACTGTCCCCATGCATTATCGCACAGGGGCCTTAGGCTTTGAGCTTGAGCCGGTAGACGATTTTCTCAAAGGCAAGTGGCCAGTAAAGCCGCAAGAAGAACTGAAACTGGCCAAAGAGGATCTGTCCGATGAAGGCAAGGTGGTGCTCCTTAGCTGCCCTGGAGCAGAAGGGTGCTAGCCAATCGATAGATTAATAACTACCTGCTGCAAGGGTAGAGGCGAAGCCCGGTAGTGTAGCGGTCAATCACAGGAGGCTCTGGACCTCCCCACCCAGGTTCGAATCCCGGCCGGGCTACTTTCCTTTATGTATAGATTACAATTTACTTCTTCGCGGGCCCCTGTGCCTCAGAAAAGAATCGATTTCAAATTACGTTTCAGGGTTCGAGGCGATCTCTCTTCAGCTCGTCTATTGCATCAGGCGTGAGGCGGATTTCTGCCAATTGAATAGCACCCATTGAAGAGATCATCCTGGTCATCATCTCAGAGATGGAGCGTCCAAGATCCTCATCTTTGCTGGATAGAGCCATGGAAAGGGCACATCCCATGTTATAGGCAGTCCAGCTGGCATAGGCGAAATGGACCATAAGATCTTCCATTCCCCCTTCAATCCAGGGACCCTCCGAGTCAGGCCAGATCACCCTCGACCTGATACTCTTGAAGCTCCGGATCTTCGCCTCGAACTGAACTAGGCCATCTATCATAAATTCACATCCAGGCAGCTTTCAAAGTAGGACACCGTTCTTCCTTGCACGACTCTTGGCTTTTGTCGCCCTGACTACTATGACTAATGACTAACCATTAGCATCCTCGTTCCTATTTAAGATTGCCATGCAAGCCCGAAAACTAGATATATCTATAACGAATATAGTAGTAGTTTGTCGCGTAGTGTTCCGAAAGGACAGGGTTCATAGACCGATTAAGTCTGTCCGACCAATCATCCTGGTGCAGGATGATCGATTTCATCCTCCATCTCAACTCGGATCAATCAATAATCCGTGGTCGGAAGGCGCCGCGCAAATTTCAGCGTAGGTCTTCGGATGTGGCGAAAGTCGCCTTTTCAGGTGCAATGCCAAGATCGCCATGGACCATAAATAAGAGATAACGCGGCGCAGGAATGCGTTGAGGAAAAGGCTAATGCCAGGCCCCACATCGACTGATGACCGGGTCCTCTTAAAACGGGCGCTGTGCTAAAATTCCAGTGCTGCCTAGCCGAAAACTCGCGCATTAGCCTTTGGCGAGATGAGGCGACCGCAATTTAGCGGCTTAGTCCCTCTGAGGAGGGCGCTGTGGATCGGCGTTTTTCTCGCCTTCTTTTCTCCTGCAATTCCTGTTTTCAAGCATATTGGTCTTAACAAAGAATTTATATCCTAGCACTAACATGTGGTTAGTATAGAGAAGTAATCATAAGGTGACATAAAATGTGGGACAAGAGATATCCGTCGATATTCGATATATTCGAGAGCTTTGCCAAGGGCTTTCCCTTTGAGAAAAAGGAAAAGTTCGAAGGAGACTGGTTCAAAGAGCCCTTTGAGGATATGATCAAGAGGTTTGAGGATAATATGCCCGCCGAGTTCAAGACCTTCGTGCGCGAAGAGGAGACGCCGGGAGGAGTCTCTCGGCGATATGGCCCATTTGTCTACGGCTTCAGCTATACGGCAGAGCCGGGAAAGGAGCCCGTCTTCAATGAGTTTGGCAACATCAAGCCCTCCCACAGGGGCATCGAGCCGAGCTCAGGGCGCGAGCCGCTGGTTGATGTCATGAACGAGAAGAGATCGGAAG
>JALNZQ010000016.1 GCA_023229165.1 Methanothrix sp. | reverse complement strand
TGTAGAGGATGAGGAGAGGGGCCTCTTCGATAGGGCGGCAGCGGAGAGGCTGATATCTCGCCAGGCGGAGCTGTCCGAGGAGACGGGATGCCCCTCTGTCCTGCACCTGTACGCCCGTAGCGCTCCCGCTTTTGAAAGGTACCTTGATTTTGCAGATCAGGTCTGGAGCGGACCATTTATCATCGATTCCGCGGATGCTGCCACGCGCGCCGCCGCAGCGCTCCTGGTATCTGAGCTGGGGTACGCGGACAGGGCCATCTACAACAGCATCAGCCTGGCAACGGAGGAAAGGGAGGCGCAGGCCCTGCGGGACAGCGAGATCGACTCTGCCATCATTCTGGCCTACAACCCGTCCGAGCCGGGCGTGGACGGTTCGCTGGCCATACTGGAAACGGGCGGAAATGTGCTGTCGGAAGGTTTGCTTCCCCTGGCCCGAGAAATGGGTATGGTCAATCTGCTCATCGATCCGGCGGTCCTGCCCCTGGGCAGCGGAGCCGGTTCGGCTCTGCGCTTTTCCGTGGCGGCCAAGGCACGCCTGGGCCTGCCTGTCGCCTCGGGCTTTCCCAATGCCGTCTCCTCCTGGCCCTGGCTGTCTAAAAGAGAGACCGCCGTCAGAAAGGGCTGCGACGCGGCGGCAGGAGCCATGCAGCTTTTGGCCGCAGCCGACTTCTTGCTTTACGGGCCCATCGAGAGCGCCGATATCATCTTTCCGGCGGCGGCCATGGCGGACATCCTCATCGCCGAGGCTGTGCGCGACCTGGAGACGACACCTGGGGGGAACCATCCTTTGCACCGATTGGTTTAAGGCAATAACCAGCGGATAACGGCGTTTTCAACCAAGAGGCACAGAGTCTCAGATTGCGCACAGAGAGACTAAAACAACAATTCGAGGATTAAGAAAAAGTTAAGACGTTAGCAAAGGTCTCTTTCTTAAATTCCCTTGTCCACTTCCTGGTTCTTGTAGCCACATAATCTTTTGTAGAGTTAAACCATTAACTTTTTACTAATGCGGATTTATATAATGCCATTGATTGAGGGATTGCTATCCAGGTCACATCCGCACCATAAAGGCTACTATCAGCCCAAGTCGCATAACGTACTGTGAACCCATAATTGGTTATATCTTCAGATGTAACACGTACTCTTTCATTCACACTTTCTTCAGAATCTATGCCACTTAGCATTACTAAGACAATTGGTGGTTGCTTCTCTGTAAATGGTCGTAGAAAATCAACATGCTGTAAAAAATATCGTTCTCCTGGTGGTTGACCAACAGCCAAGTTCCAGGTACCAGCATCTTGGTTATAATCATTGTGTACTGTTCCAGTCTGTATTATATCGCCAAATGCTGAAGTCATCATGCAAGTGACGATCAACATAAGTAAGAGGTATAATCTTCTGCACATAGTTATCAAACTCAAAAAGGTCTTATTCCTATTTAATTGTGATTGTTGAAAGGCAGGAAAAGAGTTTATTGCCAAGAGCCCAAAAAGCCATTAGCCATGTACCTGTCCCGTGAGGAAGAAGGCATTTATCAGGGCGAGCAAGGCGAGACCCTGCGCCGCATGATGGAGATCCTTGTAGCGTTAGGCGACATTTACGGCGCAGAGACGCTGGTGCCGGTAAGGTCGGTGCAGATCGCGGGAGTATCCTACAAGAACATCGGCGAAGCCGGTTTGGAGTGGATCTCGGACCTGCAGGGCCGCGTGGTCGTGCCCAGTATCTTGAATCCGGCAGGCATGGACCTGTGCCGCTGGAAGGAGATGGGCATTGAGGAAGAATTTGCCCTAAAGCAGAAAGAGACCATCGAAGCCTATCGAAAACTGGGCGTCACCATCGACTGCACCTGCACTCCTTACCAGATCTACGACCTTGCCGGTCCGGGCGATCACCTGGCCTGGAGCGAGTCATCCGCCGTCTCTTATGCCAATTCTGTCATCGGGGCCCGCACCAACCGTGAAGGCGGGCCGTCAGCCCTGGCCGCTGCGCTGGTGGGAAAGACGGCTCTTTACGGCTACCATCTGGACGAGAATCGACGGCCCACATATCTGGTGGAGGTCGAGGCCGATCTGCAGGGCTCGGACTACGGTGCTCTGGGATTTTTGGTGGGCAGAATCGTCAAAGACGGCGTGCCATTTTTCCGGCTGCCGGGCCGGCGGCCCTCTGCGGATGAGCTCAAAGCTTTGGGCGCAGCCATGGCCGCCAGCGGCTCAGTGGCCCTTTACTACGTGGAAAATGTCACGCCTGCTCCGCCCGGCCTCTGGCAGCCGGAGGAGACGATCCGTCTTGGCAGAAAAGAGATTGATGAGGTCTATGCCCAATATCCAGGGGGCGGCGCGGATGCGGTGGCCCTGGGCTGCCCCCACTGCTCGGCTGAGGAGCTGGAGACGATTGCCGGGCTTTTGCAGGGCGAAAAGGTGCAAAAGGTGCTGTGGGTCTGCACCGCCCGCAAGATCGCAAATGCGCATCCTGATCAGGTGGCAACTATCGAGGAGAGCGGGGCGCGGGTCTTTTGCGATACCTGCATGGTCGTCTCCCCGGCCACGGAACGCTTTGGCAAAATGATGACGAGTTCCGGCAAGGCGCTGGTCTACCTGCCCGGTTTGGCCGGGGTTCAAGCAGGTATTGGAAGTCTGAAAGAGTGCATTGATGTAGCTTTAGGGAGGCGGTAAATATGGAAATAAAATGCCACAAGGTTGCCTGCGGCTGCGCTCGCGGTCCGGCTCTGGTGACAGGGGATGCCATCTCATTTTTGGGCAATGTCGATGCAAAGACGGGCGTGGTGGTCGATCCGGCGCACGAGCTCTTCGGCCAGTGCATCGCCGGAAAGGTGCTCATCTTTCCCGGTGGTAAAGGCTCGACGGTTGGCTCCTACGTTATCTATCAGCTTAAAAAGAGGGGCCTGGCCCCTGCGGCCATGATCAACATCCGCTCCGAGCCGATCGTAGCAGTGGGTGCCATCATCAGCGGCATTCCCTTGGTAGACAGAGTGACGGAGGAGACAATGCAGATAAAAAGCGGCACTCTGGTTGAGGTTGATGCTGATCAGGGGCGGGTCAGGATTTTCCGAGACGATTGATATAAAATGCTCAAAAGCTGTTCTGGAAAAGCATCCAGTTCCTCAGCGCCGCATTCGGATTAAGCTGCTTCTCCTTCCATTTTATCCGGCCTTACCGTGACATTTCTTGTACTTTAGTCCGCTGCCGCACGGACAGGGATCATTTCTGCCCGGCTTGAAAATCACATGCGCGATTTGACCGTTTTTCATGTAGCTCATAATGTTGGCAGGAGCCTGGCCCTGGCGGAGTTCATGGGCCATAAACCGCATAGGCCCATCGACGTGCCTGAAGAATTCTTTATAGCCGGCACATAGATAATTAAGGCCTGTCTCGCCGTTTTGCGTTTTAATAAAACGGTTCTTGGGGCATTCGCCGTTGCAGGCGAATCTGACCTCACACTGGCGGCAATATTCGGGCAGAGTATCGAGCTTATCCAGGCCGAACTTTTGCTGTTTTCTGGACCCGGCCAGCTGGGCCATGTTCTTCTCTTTGATATTGCCGAGCAGGTACTTGGGCTCCACAAAGTGATCGCATGAGTACATATCGCCGTTGTGCTCCAATGCCATGGCCGTTCCGCAGGTCGGCGAGAAGGCACAGATTCCAGGAGCAACTCCTGCCCAGGCGGCCAGAGCTACATCGAAGATCTGCACATAGGTCTTCCCCACATCCTTGCGCACCCATTCATCAAAGATGGAGATCAAGAAGCGGCCATACTGATCGGCCTTGACGGAACGATCCGTGACTCTGTCGCCCTCCTGAAATCCGGTGTCGTTATCTCTCTCGACTATGGGAATAAACTGGATGAAATTCGCCTTTATTTCATCTCTCAGAAAGCGATAGACTTCCAAAGGATAGTCTGCATTTGCGGCATGTACCGTAGTCAGGATATTGTAATCCACTTTGTGCTTTCGCAGGAGCCGGGCCGCTTTCATAACCCTATCAAAGGTGGGGTTGCCGGCTTTATCTACTCGGTAAGCATCATGAAGCTCTCTCGGCCCATCCAGACTCAGGCCGATGAGGAAGTTGTTCTCATGGAAGAATTCGCACCATTCGCCGTCAAGAAGTGTACCATTGGTCTGCATGGTATTCTGTATTATCATATTCGGGCGCTTATGCTTCTGCTGGTATTGGATTGACCGCCTGAAAAAATCCAGGCCCATAAGCGTTGGCTCGCCGCCCTGCCAGGCAATGGTAGCTTGTGGAATCTTCTGCGCCTCGATGTATTGGCGGATATAAGTCTCCAGAAGCTCATCCGACATTCGGAAACTGCTTTTTGGATACAGGTTCTTCTTGGATAGAAAAAAGCAGTACTTGCAGCCCAAATTGCACAATGCACCTGTGGGTTTGGCCAGGAGATGGAAACCGGGCAGTGCCTTCGTCTTGCTCATTGATAGTTATTATCTCTTCGGGTTTAATTAATTTTCTTATGATTCATACTTGTAAAAAAATGAAAACAGAAGGCACTTTCGTCTTAATCAGCTTGCAGCACCCGCAATTGGATATGCCCTCGATGGAGTATTTGGATATTCTTTCATGCTGGCCACAAGTTGTCGATAGATCTTTTGGTATGCATCTATTACGAAATCGTGCTCCCCTGCAATATTATGCTCTTCGCCCGGATCAATTTCGATATTATAGACCGCAGGAATTTGGCCGTAATCGCTTTCAGGTCCCTGGAATGAGTCATATGCCTTCGTGTGAACCTTGAACTGATGCCAGAGTACGGCTGATGGAAGAGTATCGGCTGCACTGCCGGTTCCAGTATACCATACCACCCATTCTCGGCTGGAGTTATCCTGCGCCCCCAACAGGAAATTCGATTGGTCTATGCCGTCAATCGGCCTATCCGTAGGGATCTTTCCGCCACCAAGCGCTGCAAATGTGTTGAACAGATCAAGGAGACTCATGATCTCGTTAGATACTCTGCCGGCCTCGATATAGCCCGGCCACTGGAATATGCAGGGAATGCGCACACCGCCTTCATAGGCTGTACCTATTCCGCCCCTGAATGGCGAATAGCCTGCGTCCGGCCATTGATCAAGTGTTGGTCCGTTATCACTTGTAAAAACCACTATGGTATTGTTGTCTTTCCCTGTATCTCGAAGCGCATCCAGAACCTGGCCGACATGATAATCAGTCTCCATTACCGCATCGCCATATGGACCCTTGCTGGACTTTCCTGCAAATTTCGGATTTGCAACACTGGGAAAGTGCGTTCTGACAAAGGGAAGGTATACGAAGAAGGGCTTTGTGGAGTTTGCCTGATTATTGATATATGCGATTGCTTTGTCTACGCACTGCTCATCAACAAATGCCAAAGAAGTTATGTTTAATGGCGTCACAAGTTTAAGGTTCTCGCCTTTCTTGGCTTCCACTATTCCATAAAATGGATCTTCCTTCACCCAATTGGGATCGTAGCCAATACGTTCTTTCTGACTGTAGGTATTTAGGTGATATAATACCCCGAACCACTCATCGAAACCCATATTCTGAGGCATGCTTTCATTGACATCCCCCAAATGCCACTTGCCAAACATAGCTGTGTTATAGCCGGCATCCGATAGCACTTTTGCGAGTGTAGTCTCCTCAGGAGATATGCCAGCCTTAGCGCCTGCCATTGAGGCCAGGGCCATGCCAGTTCTAATCGGCAGCCTTCCAGTAAGCATTGCCGCTCTTGTAGGTGTGCATTGTGTCTCCGAGTAACAGGAAGTCAGCCTGAGTCCTTCTTTGGCCATCTGATCCATCCTGGGCGTCGGTGCACCCAACACATCGCCGCCACCGTAGCAGCCAGGGTCCATATATCCCATATTATCGGCCAGCATGATTATGATGTTCGGCCGAGGAGCCGGCATGACGTCCTCATGGAGGACCTGCTGAAGGCTTGAATTGTTGGATAAGGCATTTTTCCTGTTCGTTAAAACTTCTGCCCCGGGAGTCTCTGGCGTTATCTGGTCCGCACCATATCCTTTCAGATCAAATGGTATGGGTGACAAACCAGTATTACCTGAATCGAGGCTGCTGGCAATTGAAATCAAAAAAAGACATGCAATTGCCAATATCAAGGATCTATTTTTGATCTTATCCCTCCGTTAATAATGAACTTCTTTGTATATCTCTTTATCCCTGATTATTCAGAGCATATTTTACCGCAGCCTCGGCGTGTATTGTCATGGTGTCAAAAACCGGCACATCTACATCTTTTTGTTTGATCAACAATGGGATCTCGGTACATCCCAATACGACTCCTTGTACTCCATCCTCATTCACAAGACGGTTAATGATCTGAACGAATCGCTCTCTTGATTCGTTATACATCTTTCCGGCACATAACTCGTCAAATATCACAGAATTGATGTATTCCCGTTCGGTTTCATTGGGAATAATCACCTTGAGTCCGTGATTTTTCTCCAGACGATCCCGATAAAAGTTCTGCTCCATGGTGTACTTCGTTCCCAGTAAAGCAACCGTTTTTATTCCACTTTTATTCACTTTTTCACCGGTTGCATCGGCTATGTGGAGAACGGGGATCTGGACCTTTTCTTGAATGTCATCCGCTCGTGAGTTCATTGTATTGGAGGCGATCACAATAAAATCTGCACCACCTCTTTTGAGTCTTTGTGCGGCATCAATCATCGTTTTATTAATGGGGTCCCAGTTTCCTTTATCTGCCAGCCTTTCTTCCTTTGAAAAATCCCCAAATTCTATAGAATACATCAGAATCTTTGCTGAATGCAATCCACCAAGTTGCTTGTTAACCATCTCGTTCATCAACCTGTAATATTCGATTGATGACACCCAGCTCACCCCAGCGATAATGCCTATGGTTTTCATTTGTGATTCGTTTGAATTAACCGTACCTGCATTATTATCCTTGGTGGCATTAATAATCTCTTTTGAAGCTGCAACATTATCTGCGTTGATACCTCCGACAAAGAGTGCTAGAAATATCGAGATGAGGACAAATCCATATCGCAGTGCGTATTTCATCAAATCCCTCCTTATCTTCTTGTTCAAATAATGTAAAATCTAAATAAAAAAGATTTGGGTCAAAATGCCAAAGTGGGACCAACAGAAAACGGCCAAGGTCGCGCTGCTCCAGACTTGTGGAGCATTGACTCTAATAGCACCTCAATGAATAAATATTCTGGTTGTGGTAAGCCAATCAAAAGTCATCTCTTCGGTGCCTTCCACTACGGCCCGAACGTTTTCTTCCGAGAGGGCGTTTCCCGTGGGATTGTTGGACGAGCATAGGAAGACCATCTTGGTCCCGTCCGGGATTTTTGTATCCACAGCAAAGCCTGAAAGCAGCGTTTGGTAGAGGGCACTGGCCCCTCATAGCTCCGCTGCCACGCCATAGAAAATTATAGGTGGGCACGGGAATAAGGGCCACGTCTCCCTTTCCCAGGAAGATGCGGCAGATAGTAGTAATGATCTCATCCATGCCCGCTCCCGCCACCAGGTGCTCCTCAGGATAGCCTGTATAGGTGGTGAGAGTCTTTAAAAATGGCTGGAAGTTAAGTTCCTCGTTGTTTTGGAGAGCCACAAAATCCTTTTATCTTTTCTCGTCCTAAAGTAGCGGCATGTTCAAGATCGGTTTTGTGAAGCTCGGAAACATAGCCACATCGACGGCTATTGATCTCTCCTTGGATGAGATTGCGGAAAGAACTGACATCGAATTTCGGATCGTCAGCTTCGGCCCCAAGATGACAAAGAAGGAGGGCGAGGCTGCAGCCGAACTGTTGGCCTGGGCACCTCAATTGGTGGTCATAAGCAGTCCCAATGCAGCGACGGCCGGGCCTACGGCGGCGCGCGAGCATTTCAAGGGGGTGCCCACCATCGTCATTTCCGATGGTCCAGCCAAGAAGGAATCGCGCGACGCTCTGGCGGCAGTTGGCTTCGGCTACATCATCCTGCCCATGGACCCGCTCATCGGTGCCAAACGCGAGTTCCTCGATCCGGCTGAGATGGCCCTCTTCAATTCCGATGCCCTGCGGGTTTTGGCTGCCTGCGGAGCCATCCGGCTGGTGCAGGAGGAGCTGGATCGTGCCATGACCGGCATCGCCGCCGGAGAAGCAAAGCTGCCCACAATTTTGGCCACGCCCGAGAAGTGCGCCGAGCGCATGAACTTCTCCAATCCTTATGCTCGTGCCAAGGCCGTGGGGGCCCTGTACATGGCCCAGGCCGTGGCCGGAATTGATGCCGCTGCCTGCTTCCGTCTCAAGGAGCTGGAGGCCATAGCTCTCGCCGCCGCCGCAGGCCATGAGGTCATGCGCGCTGCTGCGAAGTTGGCGGACGAGTCCAGAGAGTTGGAGAAGGCCAATGACAGCGTCTCCCGTCGACCCCATGCTCGCACCGGGGAACTTATGAACAAGACCCGGCTGCTGGAAAAACCTGAGAAAATCTGAGGAAAATACTAAAAAAACACTTTCGCCCCGCACGGATTGCGGTTTTATAGCAGCCGGTGCAACCAGTATCTGTGGCAAGGAAGATTGCGCCGGCCCTACACGTTTCTGGGAAAGATGGGCAGTCTTCCCATTCACCCCATTTTCTTGAGCTTTAATTTTTGGTTTGATTAGAGAATTTATTTAAAGGTTGGATGTGTTTTTATTCAATATGCCAAGATCGAGATGATACTTGAGAGTAGGTACAATAATTGCCCGGTGAATAAACGATGATAAGAAAACCATGCTTATATGATATCGAGAATCTGCTCATTCCGGCCATAATTTTCATCCTCCTCACGACGCCGTCCGTTATAGCTTTGTCCACCACGGAGGCTGAATATTCGGTGCTCATAAAATCGATCACTACGATTGAGGACCCTCGGATGGACGTGAATGATCTCGCATTCTTTTTGGTCACTCATGATTTTGACGCTGTTCCTAAAAGAGATCACGTCGAGGTCCGTATAGATGATACCGTCTACAAGCTGGTGCCCAATGGTCAATATCCGGGATTGGCCAATGTGACTGTGATATCTCGATAAATGAAATTTTCAAATGCAGTTTAAAAAAATAATAAATATTGCGGAGCAATTAAAGTATACTAATTGGTAAGGAGATTAAAATTATGCGCTTACGAACCTATATGATAAAATTCTGTATCGGGTTTCTTCTGATAGCTTTTCTGGTTACGGGATCTTTTGCTGCTGAAGAAAAGACACCGAAGCAAATTCTAATTCTTGCCTCCTATAATCTTGGGATGAAATGGGATGATAGCATCATCTCCGAGATAAAGCATCAATTTTCAATTTATATGCCTTCGGCAGTTATCAATGTTGAATTCATGGACACAAAGAGAATTGATCCAAATGCTGCCCGTCTGGCTGACTTGAAGACATTGTATCTCAAAAAGTATAAAGATAGGCACTTCGATGCAATCATTTCTACCGATACCGACGCATTCCAATTCTTGCTCAACAATAGCGAGGAGATTTTTCCTGGGACGCCCGTAGTCTTCTGCGGCGTTATCAACTTCGAAGATGAGATGCTTCGAGGAAAACGTAATTTCACGGGCGTAATGGAGGTATTCGATATCCGAGATACCATTTCATTGATGCTCAAATTGCATCCCCATACAAAGCTCATTGCTATTTTAAATGATAATACGACAACCGGCCAGGCCAATCGAAAGATCGTGGATACGGTAATCCCAGAATTCGATAACAATGTCTCCTTTGAGTACCTTGATAATCTAACGACAACGGAACTCATGCAGCGCGTCTCTTCTCTGCCGAATGATAGCCTCATCTTGGAGATGACCTTCAATCGGGACCGGGCTGGAAAGATCTTGACTTATGAAGATGCAACAAGTCTAATTCAAGGAGCAAGCTCTGTTCCAATTTATGCATTGAGGGATTTCCATATGGGATATGGAGTTGTAGGAGGAAAGATGATCACGGGCTCGTCTCAGGGAAGCGAGGCGGCGAAGCTTGCCCTTCGCATCCTGGGGGGTGAATCCGCAGAGAATATCCCTGTGATAAAGGAGAACTTCAACCGTTACATGTTTGATTATTATGAGCTGAACCGTTTTGGCATTTCCACTGCCAGCTTACCTGCTGGTAGCGCGATAATTAACAGGCCATTTCATCCTCGTGCCGATCTCAGCGGTTGGAACCTGAGCGGCTTGGATTTGTCCGGGACAGACCTGAATCAATCTGAGCTGCAAGGGTCGGATCTCTGTAAAGCGAACCTGAGCCGATCCTTCTTGATGTATGCCACCATCTACAACGCGAGGCTTATCGGAGCCAATCTCAGTTGCGCATTCATGCCGGCGATTGATCTTCACGATTCCGACCTCTCCCATGCCGACCTCAACGGTGCCTACCTGCCAATCAACTATCTGGTAAACTCAAATCTGACCGGAGCGGATCTATCAGGTTCCACTATGGATCAGGCCATGATGGATAATTCAACTCTGGTTGGTGCCAGGTTGAATGGCACCAGCTTGTGGGCTGCGAAAATCAGCTACGCAAATATGACAGGAGCAAGTCTCATAAAGGCCTTCATGTCTCGTGCCACCTTCCAGAATTCCCAGTTAAATGGGACCAATCTGACCGGGGCCGTTCTGGTTGGTGCGAACCTGGTCAATGCCACTATCTCTAATGCAGACCTCTCCGGGGCAGATCTCTCTGCGTCACGCTGCGGTGGAGCCAATTTCGTTGGCTCCAAGCTGGCTAAATCAATATTGGGTTTTGCCAATCTAACCGGTACAAATCTCAGCATGGCGAACCTCTCTGGCTCATATCTTGCAGCTTCAAGTCTAGAGGATTCCGATCTCACGAAAGCAAACCTGTCCGATGCAAACCTAGAAAATGCCTTTATGAGCCGAGTCAGGCTTGTTGGGGCCAAGCTGCCAGGCGCCAGTTTGCGCGGAACGCACCTGGACGATTCCGATCTATCGAACTCTAATCTTGAAAACGCCGACCTAACCAATGCTTTGCTCAGAAGGTGTAATCTAATTGATGCCAATCTGAATGGATCGAGGTTCTTGGATGCAGACCTCAGCAGTGCTATCCTGGATGGTGCATATATGACCGGGACCAACATGATGGGCGCCAAAATGAGTTGGGTGGATCTGAACGGCAGCAGTCTCACAAATTGCCAATTCACCAGATCGGAACTATTTGGAGCCAACCTGAGTAATTCAGACCTGACTGGCTCAGACTTTACCCGAGCATATTTGGTGAGAGCTAATCTGTCAGGTTGCACTCTGAAGGGCGTCAACCTGGATTACGCCGACCTTACCAGCGCAATTCTGAGAAATGCAAAACTAAGCAAGACTAGACTTGAGCATGTGTATCTGAATAATGCGGACCTATCTGGCGCAGACCTCACAGGGGCGACTCTCTATTCCATGAACCTGAATGGAACGTCCATGCGCAAGGCTTCATTGAGGGCAGCCGTCCTGAATGTGTTCAACCTGGATGAGGTAGACCTTCGTGGAGTTGATCTGCGTGACGCCAGGATGTGTCGAGGAGCCATGAACAATGTGAACCTCTCTGGTTCAGATTTACGGGGCGCTAACCTGACTGAAATGGCTCTAACGGGCGTGGATCTTCAGGGTGCCAATCTCGATGGAATCAAATACGATCCGCTGACGCTGCAGTCTCTTGCGGGCTGTGACCTGGGCGCAGCCAGGATAGACGCGGATCTGCGCAAAGATCTTGATAGACTGAGGGGGGAAAATGGGGTCTAGCTCACCTAAACCTATTAAATACGCCAGATGCACGTAAAAAGGGGAAAGGTCCGTCAAAATTCAACCTTTCTCCTCATGTCTTTTTTACCAGTTCGAGCAGGCAATATTGATAGGGCAAGCCTTCAGTTTTTTCATAGAACTTGCCTTGCAGCCTCTGATAAATGTCTTCGATCAGGTCTTTGTTGTCTGCGTATCTTCATCCCGCAAGCATGACATTTCATGGGGCGTCGCAAAGTAATCGGGTATGAATATGGCGTTTAGCTCTGCTTCGGAAAGCTTTTTCTCCTCACATAACTCTTGGCAAATGTCCATAAGGTTGTTATATCCTGGCGATGCCGGCCACCGGTAGTCTCCCAGGTTGGCAAGGTTGGCAACAAAAATTGCTCCCCCATTAACCA
Organism: Methanothrix sp.; assembly: GCA_023229165.1. GTDB lineage: Archaea > Halobacteriota > Methanosarcinia > Methanotrichales > Methanotrichaceae > Methanothrix. Next base: position 8,678 of record JALNZQ010000016.1, on the reverse strand, counting down.
GCGAAGTCGAGCGGGCATTCGCGAGCCCAGCTGGAGGCCCTGATCGTGTGGCTATTATTTTCACGCGGCCAGTTAGCTTCCAGATTGCCGGGAAGAGGATGGTTAAGTTCAGAAATCTCAACCGTACGTTGATGAATTAGAAGGAGGGAGGCAAAAGTCCGTGATGTAGGAGGGAAAATACACTTCGACTTTCGCCAACATACTATACGTCAATTGCCGAGATATAAGGCTTTCGGTTCAGGCTGAATTGATTACCTATGGAAAGATCTATAGCCACCCGGCAGGATATTCCGCTTCTAATGTCTCTTCTGGAGATCAAGGGCGTTTCCATGCAATTTTTCGCAGACGGAAAAGAGATGGTAGCCCTGCAGGATATCAACCTCAATATTGAGGAGAATGAGTTCGTATGCTTCATCGGCCCCTCCGGCTGCGGCAAGACCACACTTCTGCGCATAGTGGCCGGTCTAGAGGAGGCGACGGAAGGCACCGTAACTCTTGATGGCGATCCCATAAAAGGCCCCGGCCCGGAGAGAGGCATGGTCTTCCAGGAGTACTCGCTATTCCCGTGGCGAACGGTTATCGATAACATTGTCTTCGGCCTGGAATTGAAAGGCATACCATCCGCGGAGCGTCTGGCCCAGGGCAGGCAGTATCTGAAGATGGTGGAACTGGAGCGCTTTGAGGCCCGCTATCCTCATGAGCTGTCCGGGGGCATGAAGCAACGGGTGGCCATCGCTCGCGCTTTGGTCAACCACCCCAAGGCTTTGCTCATGGATGAGCCCTTTGGAGCCCTGGACGCCCAGACGCGCAACATCATGCAGTCCGAACTTCTGCGCATCTGGCAAGAGGAGAGGAAGACGGTGGTCTTTGTCACCCACAGCGTTGACGAGGCCATATACCTCGCGGATCGCATCGTGATCATGTCCGCTCGGCCGGGAAGAATTAAGGATATCATTGATATCCCACTTGCTCGCCCCCGCAACAGAACCAGCTCCGAGGTCAATCTCATAAGGGATCGCATACTTTGCGACCTGCGCTCTGAGATCGCGACCTGTTAAGGATATGATTTTATATCGCTATAGACCACTTATATCTTAGCCTGTTTTTCGCTGGTGAGAGGGTATGGTCGGATCTAGGTGGATGGAACTTCCGCGCATCGTAGCGGTAGGTAGTGGCGTGATACTGGAGTTGCCCGAGATCTGCACCAGCCTGCAACTCAAAGGGCGTGCTCTTATCATCACCGGTCCGCGTACCCAGGATGTGATCGGAAAGGCCATCTTTGATCTCCTGGAGAAACGCGGCTATGAGCCCGAGACCCTCATTTGCAGCGCCTCCAAGTTAGAAGAGGTAGATCGCGCAGAGAGTTTGGCGCGGGAGATGGGGGCAGGCTTTCTTATCGGGGCCGGCGGCGGCAGGTCTATAGACATTGCCAAGCTGTCGTCTCTAGGGCTTTGCGTGCCATTTCTGTCTGTGCCCACGGCCGCATCGCATGACGGCATCTGCTCCTCTCAGGCGTCTTTGACGGTCAACGGGGAGACCACTTCCATTAAAGCGCAATCTCCGCTGGCAATTGTTGCCGACAGCAAGATAATATCCCAGGCTCCGGCGAGGCTACTGGCCGCTGGATGCGGCGACATCATCTCCAACTACACTGCTATCTTGGACTGGCAGCTGGCCCATCGCCTGCGAAATGAGGAGTACAGTGAATATGCCTCTGCTCTCTCCGGTATGACGGCGCGCATGATCGTTGAGCTTGCGGCAGATATTCGGCCGGGCGTGGAGGAATCGGCCCGGATAGTAATCAAAGCTCTGATATCCAGCGGTGTGGCCATGAGCATAGCCGGATCATCCCGCCCCGCCAGTGGCTCGGAGCACAAGTTCGCTCATGCCATGAACAGAATTGCTCCGGGAAGGGCTCTGCATGGTGAGCTTTGCGGTCTGGGCACCATTATGATGATGTATTTGCATGGCGGGGACTGGAAGATGATAAAAGAGGCACTGGCCCTGGTTGGTGCTCCCACCTCCGCCGCAGAAGCGGGTTTGGATGCAGATAGCGTGATCTTTGCCCTGGTCAGTGCCCATGAGATTCGACCGGAACGCTATACCATCCTGGATTTTGGCCTGAATAGAATGGCGGCGACCAAAGCGGCTGAAGCGACGGGAATAATCTGAAATAATAATAATCATGAAAAAAGGAGAATGAACTATGTCCGAGGCATCCACACAAATTACGCTGATTGGAACGAAACTTGCCAGCATTGGCCTGGAGTTCACCTTCGTGGGCCCCACACCGGAATGCGAGACCTGTAAGCTTAGAAACACGTGCATCAACCTGGAGCCGAGTCGGCGCTACAGGATATTGGGGACCCGTGGGGAGCTGGTTCACGATTGCCCTATCCACGAGGCTGGAGTGCGGGCGGTTGAGGTGGCGGAGAGCCCCATAATCGCGGCATTTGACGCCAGAAAAGCATTCCCCGGTTCCAAGATAGTCTTTGAAGCCATGAAATGCGATGATCCCGAATGCAGCATGTATGATATGTGCCACCCATCGGGACTGAAGGATGGCGAAAGATGCACTATTGTGGATATAGTGGGCGAGGCTCCTGAGGACTGCCCGCTTGGAAATGTCTTGAAGCTGGTGGAGTTTCGTCGCTAGATAAAGAATCTTAAATATGAAGACTCTCACCTACTCCAAAAATATTTTTCTTCCAGTGACGGACCTCTGCAGAAATCGCTGCGGCTACTGCTCTTTTCGAAAGGAACCAAAAGACGCCCATTTGATTTCGAGAACCGAGGCGACGCGGCTGCTGGAACAGGGCGCTCTCAGGGGCTGTAGCGAGGCGCTTTTTACTATGGGTGAAAGTCCCTGGGCCGTCTCGGGCTTTGAGAGCATCCTGGTCGATGCAGGCGTCGCGGATCTATTGGACTATTTGGTGGAGCTATGCGAGCTTGCCCTTGAGTTTGGACTGCTGCCTCATACCAATGCCGGCCTGCTGGGGCAAGAAAATCTGCGGCGCTTGCAGCCGTATAACGCCTCGATGGGGCTGATGCTGGAGACGACTGCCCTGCTGGATGCGCATGCAATGTCGCCGGGAAAGAGGCCGGATTTAAGGTTGCAGTACATGGCAATGGCCGGCAGACTTCGTATTCCCTTTACTACGGGCATATTGGTTGGCATAGGCGAGAGCATGCAGGACCGGATGGAAGCGCTCAGCAAAATTGCTCATCTGCATAGAGCATTCGGTCATATTCAGGAGGTGATCATCCAGCCGCTGGACCCAAAGCCCGGAACGGCTCTGGAGAATGCCCCCCGCCCGGAGATAATGGAGATCTACCGGACGGTAGAAGCGGCGCGCGCGATCCTTCCGCCGGAGGTGGCCATTCAGGTTCCTCCCAACCTGGTGGACCCGCGTCCTTTGATCGCCGCGGGCGCTAATGATCTGGGAGGAATTAGCGCGGTCACTGTGGACTGCATAAATCCCGATAGGCCTTGGCCGGATGAAGAAGAGCTGCATAAGTGCCTGTCTGATTATAGCCTGAGAGAGAGGCTGCCCGTCTATCCCCGCTTTATTGCTATGGGCTGGCATGGCCATGAAACTCGATCGTTGGTGGATTTCTTGGCGGGCGAGGACGGTCTTCGGGCGAAAAAGTATATCTTCTAAGGCGGGTGGACAGTACTACTGTGAAGAAGAATTGGCTTGAGATTGGCCTCAGTACTGGCCTCGTATTTCTGATGGTTGGCCTCATTTTGGGGGCGCAAATAGCCCTTCCCGCAGAGCTGAGATCTTCGAGCTTTGCTTTGATCGTCCTGCTCTTCATGGTGGCCATGGGCTTGGTAGGATTAAAACTCGTGGACCTGTAATTGCGTTAAATATAAATATAATAATACACATTTCCTTAGCGGGGTTTTTAGATGGCTGGATTTCTAGAAAAGCTCAAGCTCATAGGAAAGTCTAAGGAGCAGGATTACTCTGAGGTCGATCTGGGTCAGTTTGAGGAAGGGAGCGGCTCTCCGGAGATGGTCTTAAGGGTAGCGGAGCTGGGACGGGTCGAGGTTCTGCCCGAGATCAAACAGGAGATTTATGCCGGCAATATCGTCCTGGTGGATATCGCCGGGCTGAAGCGGGATAAAGCTGCTTTAGACAGGGCCATTGGTGAACTGAAAAAGGCAGTTGAAGACGTCTCAGGAGATATAGCCGGAATTGGCGATGATCTCATAGTTCTAGTGCCCAGCGGCATAAAGATTGACCGTGAAAAGGTGGTCGGGAGCAAAGAGTGAATCTAACCACAATTGCATCCTGTCCCGTATGCTCAGTCCCGATGCAGTTTTGCTGGGAGACGGTGGACATACCTCATTTCGGAGAGGCCATGGTCATTGCCGGAGTCTGTGACTGCGGCTATAGACACAACGATACCATTCTCTTAACGCAAAAGGAGCCGGTGCGCTTCACCTTGCAGGTGACGAGCATTGAGGATCTGGACGCAAGAGTGATTCGTTCTTCCAGCGGCACCCTGCGCATCCCGGAGCTTGGTGTGGACATCGAGCCTGGATTTGCATCGGATTCTTACATATCCAATGTAGAGGGCGTCCTTGAACGGATCGAGGGCGTGGTGGGCTTTGCCACACGCTCGGCGCGAGAGGCGGAAAGCCCGGAAGCTACCCGGAAGGGCGAAGAGGTCTTGGAGAAGATCATCCTAGCCAGAAATGGCCGGTTCCCTCTGACCATCATTATCGAGGATCCCCTGGGCAACAGCGTAATTGACTATGAAAAGGCCGTAAAATCACCTCTCTCGGATGAAGATGCGGCCCATCTCAAAACGGGCATGATTATCGTGGACGTCTGAAAATGCTGGTCTTTAGATGCTGGTCTTAAGCGGTGGTACGGGCACGCCCAAGCTTCTCATGGGCCTGAAGGAGCTTTTGAGGCCGGAGGAGCTTTCTGTGGTGGTGAACACGGCTGAGGACCTCTGGATCTCCGGGAACTACATATCACCAGATGTCGATTCTGTGCTTTATACCCTGGCCGATATGATCGACGAGAAGAGAATGTGGGGCATAAAGGGCGACAAGACCCTGACCCATGACTTTCTTATCGCGATGGGTATCAAAGAGAAGCTACAGGTGGGGGACAAGGATCGAGCCGTTCATATCTTTCGCTCCGAGTTGCTTCGCCAGGGCGTAAAACTCAGCCATGCATCGCAGTCCCTGGCAGAATCGCTGGGGGTTATGCAGCGGGTCGTTCCCATGACGGACGACATTGTTTCTACGGTCGTTTCTACCCCGGAAGGAATGATGCACTTTCAGGAATTCTGGGTAGGTCGTAGGGGAAAGCCGGAGGTTTTATCCCTCTTTTTTGCGGGTCTGGATGCCGCCCTTCCCAGCCAGGCTTTCCTGGATCTGCTGGAAAAGGAGGACACTATTCTCATCGGTCCCAGTAATCCTGTCACCAGCATCGGCCCCATTTTGGCCCTGCAGGGCGTGCGCGAACGGCTGGCAGACAAAAAAGTGGTAGCGATGAGCCCTTTCATCGGGAATAAGCCGGTGAGCGGCCCTGCTGCCAAATTCATGACGGCCATGAATGTTCCCCCCAATGATGAAGGCGTGCGATCAATGCTTGGCAAGGTGGATCTCTTCTTAGTTGACAAAAAGAGCAGCTATCTGGGAGAGTGCCGGCGCATGAGCACGCTCATGAGAACGAGAAGAGAGAGCGGCAAGGTGGCGAAAGAATTGCTGGAACTCATCTCTGCGACCTGAATCGAGCAAGAGCGGATTATGAAACAAAAATTAGTAATTGCTGGTCCCAAAGTTCACGGCGTAGCATATCGGCCCTTTTTGATCGCTCTTGCCGATGAATTCGACATCTCGAAGTTCTCGGTTCATAATTCCGAAGAAGACGGCAAACAGATAGTAGTCGCCAAAGCAGATGCGGAGGATGCTCAATTGGGGGCGTTCATTGATGCTGTGAGAGACAGGAAGCCCAAGAATGCTGATGTGTCAGGCATCAGGAGTGAGCCTTTCGAGGGGCGCGTGCCGTCTATTGTGAGGACATCCATTTTATGCATGAATTCTCAGTTTTGCAGGTGTATAGATGCATTAGAGAGCATAAATGAGAAGATGGGTTTTATGCTAGATAATGAGTAAGGGAAAGAGCCACGGAAATCGATATATATGCATCAAACTAAATAAGCCAGTTCAGCATGAAGATAAAGATAAAAATTACGGGCGGCAAAGTGCATGGAGTGGGCTATCGGCCGTGGCTTACTGATGTTGCCATGAATGCCGGCCTGCATGGATTTTATGCGGGCAACCGCATCGAAGGAAAGAATTCTGTGGTCGTAGTCCTGGCAGAGGGAGATGAAGAGAGCCTTTCTTTCTTTGAAGGGCAGGTAAGGTCGAGCAAGCCCCAGTTTGCAGAGGTAGATCGCATCGAGACCGAAGAGTACACAGGAGCGGTTATGTTTCTGGAATCGTATGCGGCAATAAATACCTCAGCACAGTTGAATAAAGCAATTCCACTTCTTTTAGGTATGAATAATAAAATGGATTCGATGCTCGATAAGCAGGATCAGACTATCGGCAAGCTTGATCAAATGCTGGATAAGCAAGACGAAACAACCGCAGAGATCCGGGATCTGCGCGATGACGTGGTACATCACAGTAATACAGAACGGCTAAGCAGAATGGAAAAGGATATCCGAGTGATAAAGAGCAAGATCGGAATCAGACCGCATTGATATTGTTCACTCATTTTTCTCTATCTTCGGCTTGATCTCGCGGGCCGGATACGCTTATGAAGGCCTAGCAGAAATACTAGCTCTGCCAGGAATCCAGGCATTGGGCTGATCTCATGTTTATAGGAGTAGACCACGGAACCACCGCCATAAGATTTGCCACTCCGGAGGGGCGCTGCTGGGACCTTGCCAGGCAAGAGGCCAGCCATCTTTCTGCTGAAGATATTGTCGAGCGGATTGCTCAGAATTTGGGACACGACATCGTCGACCTGGTGGCCCTCAGTTACTCCATGGGAGACGGCTTAACCCGAATTGTGAGGCTGCAGGATGCGCCCAATCGCGGCCTGGTTCGGCTGGATGGGGCGGGGCAACATGTCGGCGGCGGCACAAAGGTTTTTGAGGCCATCAAAGCCTCGGGCTGGCCGGCAATTCTTCTGCCCGGCATTCACCGCGCCAGTGATATCGATCCCCGGCTGAAGGTCTTCTCCCATGGCATGAGCCCGGAGAAGGTGGGCCTGGCCTATGGCGTTTTTAGGGGCAAAAGCAATAGCTTCATTGTATGTGATGCCAGCTCCAACACCGTAACATTTGCCGTGCTGCAGGGAAAGATCGTCGGGGCCATTGACGCGCCCATCTTCGCCCCCGGACTGATGCAGGGGCCACTGGATGTCGAGGCCATAAGAGGTGTCGACTCCGGGAAGATGACGGCAAACCAGGCGTTCAATTGCGGCGGCATTCTCTCCAAGATGGGGCGGGCAAATCTGGAGCAATGCCTGCCCGAGGAGGAGAGAGTTGCCCTCGAATCCCTATCATTGTTTGCGGCCATGGAGATCAATGCCCTTCTCGTCCTCTGTCGCGACTGGGGCGAGCCAAATCCCGATATATTCCTGGCGGGAAGCCCCGCCGCAAAGCTGAGCCCGCGCGTATGCGAACTCCTGGGCCGGGTGGTTTGGCCCCTGGATAGATGTGCTGCGGCAGTGGGCTGCGCCTGGATCGCAAAGGATGTATTCAACGGCTCAAAGAGCATCCTGGGACTGGAAGTGGAAATATAAACGTTTTCGAAGAGGGTGTGCCTGTGGAGCCTGTGAATGAGCGATGAGATAAGTGGCGTCTCGGAGCCGAAAAGTCAAATCACAGCATATTATCCTTTTTGCCTATTTGCCGCCCTGCATTCTCTTCAAACTCTTAATGATATCCACAGCCATCGCCGAAGGCACTCTATTGAGCTGACAGGTTGTCAATATCCGAAAGAGCTCGTCTCTTTGCATCGATGCCATATGTTGAGCCACATATAACATTGCTCCTTGATATCCTTCATCATGTAGACTCTTTTGGACGTTCTCCATAACGCCCTCATCGATGTTTATCTTTGTTGTGCCGATCTCGTTTATCACTCTTGATAGATTATCTCTGCTAAAATTCGAGTTGGATTCGATTGAAACCGTAGATTCCTGGACAAAATTTAGAGCCTTCTTAGAAGCCCCTTTCAATATCATTTCGGACGCGAGTTTCTTCAGGGTCTTCCCTTGGAGAATGGCTTCTGCCTCTAAAGCCATGTATGCTTCTTGGGTTATTTCTATCCTGGTATACTTGATGCTGGGCATTTGCTCGCCGGGCCTTTTTTTGTCTTTTCGTCTGCCTTCATCAGTATTAAAGACTATGGAAGATTTGACAGGAATTGTTCTTGCTCTTATGAAAATGAGATGCATTAGTCTTTTATCTCAGGTATTTCCCGAAAGGGCTAAATATCATGAATGGTCAAAAAGCCCTTTGGCGAGAAAGGCTTCATCGCGAACGATTATCGCCAAATGCACCACCTCCAAAGTCTCAATGTACTTTCTCGCCAGACCACCTAATAGGAGAAATAGTATGCTGTGCGATCAATAATTTTTTATGAATAAATATTATATTGGTTGTGATCCATAAATAAGTTGGAGTTTTTTTGA
>JALNZQ010000211.1 GCA_023229165.1 Methanothrix sp. | reverse complement strand
AACAGAACGCCTATCGCATATATGCAACTGGTAAGCCAACGTCTTACTTCCATCTTTCCTTGTATAATCTACAGGCTTATCACTTAATTTTACTATTATACCAAACCTTAATAATAGGTGTTGCACATCTTTTGCCAATTTTTTACTAACACTACAATAACCAATATCTACACTATATCTTTCATGTTTATCTACTTTCTCATTTGGCTTATGATAATTTGTACTTGCCCAACCATCAGTAGCAAACAGCCTACTCAAAAACAATGCTATCTGTCTTTTACTTGTGCCAATTATTTGCTCTGGTACTGACTTATCGTATGCAATCTTTCCTCTTATAGAATATTTATTTAAAAACTCATCTCTTTTAATTACCTTTATACCTCTTAAATTCCAGGTAGGATAATCTTTTCTTTGAGAAATATATGCTTCTTCACCAAATATTTTTTTACAATCTTCTCCCCATTCATTAATAACCTTGTCGATTGTATTTGTTAAATTAAAAATAGATACATTATTGTAAACACCAACAGCTCCATCTCCAATCATATAAGCTAATACTCTAACATCACTATCATCTAACATATCTGAATCATTAAAAGCATTAATAATTCTTGGTACAGCTATTTTATCTTTAATTTTTATATCTTTAACTTCTGTCCAATTATTTAATTTTCTTAAAGGATGATTTTCTGTTAGAATCACTTCTCTTCCTAAAGCTGTTTTTACCTTATAAACTCTTTTCTTACCATTATAATTAACAGAAAAATTACTTGTCCATTCAAATTTATTTGTTTCTTGATTAAGAGTTAATATTTCTATAGTTTTTATATCTTTATCTTTGTTGATAAGATCGTGCAATTTATAAAGTTCTATATTTTTTATTTCTTTTTGTAAAGAACAAAATCGTTGTAACCTAATTAAAATCAAAGATTTAAAGTCTCCACATTTTCCGAGCTGACGACTCCATTTTAGTAAAGCAAATCTCTTCTTATTTATAAAGAAATCTTCAATAGCTTCAACTTGATACCAATGTAAATCAACGCCTAATAGAACTTTAGCTGCAGAAACTGGGTCGTTTCGCAGCTGTTCTATCATAGCTATTTGTCCTAAAGTAAGGTCATTATTATTACTAACTTGAATTATATCGCTCAAAGCATTGCCCCTTTAATTAAACCTGACGGCCTCTACGTCCTTGAGTTTCTTTTCTTAATTCTTTAACAATTCTTTCTGCGCTCAATTTTCTTAGGCCAGCATCTTTTCTTATTCCTTTAACCATATCTCTAACATGTTGAGTCATTTGAGCTTTAAAGTTAGCAACTCCAGTTTGAGTATTGGTACTTAATGGTACTCCAAACTGTCTTGCTCTATTGCTTGTTTCACGCATTTGAGCACCAAGCCTTGAAATATTTGAATCTATTTTATTTAATGAAAGAGCTTTTGATCTTGAATTACCTCTTTCTCTCCATGCATTAAGGGTATCTAATCTTTTTTGAACAGAAGCATTTCTACCTGATCTTGCTACTACTTGACCATTTTGTGTTCTTGAATTTTTCATAAGAGTTTTTGCTGAATTTACGTAAGATGCAGCCCATTTTGTTTCTTTTGTCATTTTAAAAGAAGCTACTTTATTCCACTGTCCTTTACTAATATAATCTCTTATTTCTTGGTGTTTATCTCTTATGGAATTAAGTTGATTATGAGTTTCAGCAAAAATTTGACCTCTTGTAGGTAATGCAACACGACCTAAAAATTCTGACAATAAATTTGTAATTTTATTTTCAGCTTTAGTTGCGACTCCTCTTGAAGGATTATTTAAATTATTTAATAATTTTTCAAATTCTTTATTATTTTCTTTAACAAATTTATTAATATCTCCAATACTGGCATTTCCTTTAGTAGAAATACGACCATCATTTGCAATACCCCAACTAACTTGCTGAATATCATTTTTATGATCAACATATCTTTTATTAAGAAAATCCCATATTGATTTCCCTAATACACCCATTTGATCTCTTTCTTTTAATTGTGCATCAGTTAAATTTTCTTTTGTAGCACCTATATTTGCATTTTTATCAAAATATTGAAAAAATTTTTCAGCATCTCTAACATTTGCTGAATTAGCAGGTGTATCTCCTTTACCTTGACCTTGAAAAATAGCAGGATTCATCTGAACTCTACCATCTAAAGCCCTCATATTACCGCCAGTACCGTACCCCATAATATCCTCCTATAATAATTTTCTTTTTAATTAGTATGATATTTTCATACTTTATTTTTCGTACATAAAATATCGTAAAAATTAATGCATCATATCTTCGATATCTGGTGCGCTATCTATTTCTTCCTCAGTAGGTTGTGAATTTCTTCTATTCTCTAATTCTTTCATAACATTAGAAAAATCTTTTTCTGTTTTAATTTGAGGTCTTTGCTCTTTCATTCTTTTTTCTTCATCAATATTTTCTTGTCTTTCTTTTCTTTCTTTTTTAGCTTTAACAAATTCTTCTGTCATTTTTGCAAATATATCTTCTTCTTCATCTTTATCTGATGTTTTAGGTGTAAGTTTTAATAATTCTAATAATCTTATTAAAGTACCCTGATCTTTACTTATTTCTCCATTTAATAAGTTTGCTACTTTAACTTCTTTTAATTCTCCTGTAACAGGATCGGGTCTATTTAATTTTTGTGTTACATCTTCAGATTTAATATATGTAATTTTTCTATCTAATAATTCCCATGTTGCACCTACTAATTCTGCTATATTATTATAATGATTTAATAAGTCAGGATTTTCTTTATATCTTTCATTAATAATAGATTTAATAGGATCTATAACTTTTTTCCTTTTATTATGACTTACTGGGCATAATTGATCAACATAAAGTTCTCTATACTTACATATATCATAGTTAGGGCATTGAGATTGGCATCTAAAACCATCTATATGTGGATCAAAATTAGCGGGTGATAAATTTGAATCATCAAATCTTTTTTCTCTTTCTACTGTTCTAGCTATAGTATTTGCTACTGCTGCAGGAATCTCATCTCTTGTTGGAATATTAAAGAATTCCATCCAATGAAATATAGTAGCTTTTGATAAACTAATTTCTTCACCATCGTCTGTTCTATTTGCAGGAACATATAATTTATCAGCAACTTCTGATAAACTCATTTTTTTACCATGATACAACTCAATTAATAAATCTTTTAAACTTTGGCCTTCTTTGCAATGAACATTTGCTATAGCATCTCTTTTACTTGGTCTTCCCATAAAAGCCTCACTTATTCACCATAAACAATAATTTTAGAAATTTGAGTTTCACTTAATGATTCTACTTGACTAATAAATAATCTTATTCTATCCGTATTAACTAAAAAATTTTCAAAAGTATATTCTATATCTATTAAATAATTTACATTTTGTATATTTGTCCAGTCATTATCAGTATAATTCCAATATTGTAATGTTGCATATAAAATGCCTTTTCCAATATAAGGTTTTTTGAAATAATAACCATTAATATTTCTTTTTTGGTCAAAAATTAATTCTAACCAAGATCCTTCTCCACTTTGACTTTCCCAATATGCATCTTCATTACCATCTAAAATTTTTTCTGCTTCTCTGTTAGTTTTTGTACTATCAACTTTTAATTTAATTATATAATCTGTTATATCATTTAAAGATAACAATGGTTTTATAGTAATTGGGCCTATAATAGATGATCTTGATATTGTACCAATACCTATAGGGTTATTTGCTGAAACTACTTCTAAAATATAAAAATATTCTTTAAAAGTCTCTAAGTTAGAATCTATATAATTATTATCAACTATAATATTTAAATTAATTTTTTCAAAAATTCCATTTATATCGTCACTTCTATAAATATTATAACCTGCTAAAAAATCAAAAGTTACATTTGTCCAATTTAATGATATAAAATCTCCTGTCTGATAATCAATAACTTGTATATTTTCAGGTATAGGTGGTTCAACTAAATTATCATTTTTCATTAATTCAAAATTAGTTGTTTCTTCAGAGAATTCTTTATTGTTATCAAAGAAATCTTCTTTAGAACAATTTATTATATAATCTTCTGTTTCATTATATACAACATTAGAATAATGACCATTTTCGTCTGAAAATATTTCACCAATTTTACGATATAAAGATATTTTAGCATTTAGTATTGGATTGCCATTTTTATCTAATATATCCCCATTTAAATTTTCTATTCCCATACTAGCCTACCTCTTTTAAGGAATAAAAATAAAATATTAGTATATACTATTTTCATACTTTATTTTTTGTGATAAAATATCTATTTTTTATTTTATTTATTTCTTCTTAAATCATGAAATACTTTTTTAACATCACGACTAGGATCTGGGTAAACATATATCATTCCTTTTGCTATAACATTTCTTTCTACTTGCTTTCCATTATAATGTAATTCTCCATATCTTTTATTTAAATCAACATCATCGTTTCCATATTTACCTAAAAATTTATGATCATAGCCATTTAAAAGATTACAAAAAATATATTTTTTCATAACAAAAGTATTAGCATGACTACTACAAGCTTCTAAGTCTTTATCTTTACAACCATATTCCATTAAAATATCATGATCTCTAATAACATTACCATTATCATCTAAAACCGCAAACTTTCTCCTAAATACCATTTTATCACCATTAAAATTATAGGAATCTTCTAAACCTTCTTCAGAAATAATATGATCAATGTCTGTCATTAGAAGCCATTCACCACAAGCTATATCCGCTCCGATATTTCTTGCTCTTGGTTGGCTCCATTTTGTTTTATCATAAGTTTCTACAAGTCTAAACGGGAATCCTAAACCTTCAATAGTAAAAATATCAGCAGCCCATTTTTCGCTATGTTCCTCATTAATAATTTCTAAAGAATCAA
>JALNZQ010000210.1 GCA_023229165.1 Methanothrix sp. | reverse complement strand
AATTCTAGTAGCTATAGTAATTATTCTGTATCATCTTTATCCTCTAATTCAAGTATTTCAAGTGATAGTTCTGAATCAAGTTATTCTGAATCAAGTGATTCAAGTAGTTTCAGTAAAGATTCAAAATTTTCTGAATCAAGTTATTCTGAATCAAGTGAAAGTTCTCAATCTTTAACTATTGATATATTTGATTTAATAGATTCTATAAATTCAACTCAAGGTTTTCAAAATGTTTTAATAAAAGGTAATTATATATATATAGTTAAAAATAATAATGTATTAGAAGTTTATAATAAAAATTTACAGTTATTAGATAGTTGGCAAAGTGGTAATGATATAAAAGGGTTATGGCATGATGGAACATATTTATATATAGCAAATATGTTAGAGGGATTAAGGGTATTATCTTTTGATGGTATAAGTTTAACTAATATAGTTACAAAATATGATGGTAATTATGATAATTATAGAGCAGTTTTTGGTGATGGAGTTTATATATATGTACTTTGTGATAAAAAAATAAGGGTATATTTATTAAGTAATGGTAAATTAAGTTTAAAAAAATCTTATGATTTAAATGAATTTATTGGTGATAAAGATATATTTTGTTTTAATAACTATATTTATATAACTAATGGCATTTATGGTTTAAATGTTTTATCTTTTAATGGAAGTAAATTTACTTTAGAAGCCTCAGTATCTGATAGTAGTAATTATAAAAATATTTGTGTTAATGATAAATATATTTTTGTTTCATGTAATAATGGTATTAAAGCATATTCTTTAAATAATGATCAATTAGTCTTAAAAGGTATTAGATCAGATAAAGAATATAAAGATATTATATTAAATTATAGTGGATATATTATTACTAATTATAATAATGGTATTCGTTCATATAATTTTGATGGGAAAAATTTTATATTAATAGATAATTATTTTATTGAAAATTCAAATAAAATAGATTCTTATAATAGTAAAATTTATGTAGCTTATAATAATGGATTAAAAGTTTTAGATTTTGAAAATTCATTATCTTCTGAATCAAGTCAATCTTCTGAATCAAGTCAATCTTCTGAATCAAGTAGTGATAGTGTAGAATTTAAATCTTCAAGTTCTAATAGTTCTGAATCAAGCATGTCTTCTGATAGTTCTGAATCCAGTGATTCTTCAAGTTCAAGTTATTGGGGGACAGATTATTGGGATAAAACTAATCAAAAATCTATAATATCAGACGATAAGGACACTATTAAAGATTTATGTATTGGAATTAAAAAAGAAAATGTAAAGAATAAAGAATATATATATTCATCTAAAGATAATGATCAAGGAATATGTGTATATGATTTAAATTTAAAAAATATTGAAATAATAAAAAATTATTCACAATATGATAAAAATATTGATATTATTGGTGAAGTAGAACCTAAACTTATTAAAAGAATAATATTAGATTTGTCTTCGTATTTAGATATAAATACTGAAAAAAATTATACTATTATATATACTGCAAGTAAAGAAGCTGGATTAGAAGTTTATTGGCATACAGAAAGTGGTAAAATAGAATTTAAAAGAAGATTAGATAGAGATCAGGAAATAGAAATAAAAAATGGTATAAGAAAAAATAGTATTTGCAGGTCTGTGTATGTAGATAACAATTATGTTTATGGTATGTTTGATGATGCTATTAGAATATATAGAAGAAATGAAAATGGTGATTATATAAATATAGAAAAGGTTTGTTCTTATACAGATTTTATTGGTGGTAATTCTAATTCTGGTAAAGCTATATATTCTGATGGAAATTATGTTTATATAGCAAATGGAAATGAAGGATTTTTAGTTTTAAAATTTGAAAATGAAAAATTAGAATATTATTTTTCATCTAATAAATCTGTTTGTAATACAATTAGTTTTTTAAAAAATAGAATATATGTTGGATGTAATGATGGCTTAAAAATATATGAAAATATTGATGGAAATATTGAATTTATTAGTAGACAATATAATAAATGTGAAGATATTTATATAAATAATGAAAAAAATATTTGCATTTGTGCTACCAATAATGGAATTAAAATTCATTATTATGAGGTTAATTTAAAATTAATTAATATTTATACTAATATAGTTGAGAAAGATATTAAAACAGTTTTTTATTATAATGATTATATTTATATTGGTCATAATGAAGGTATCTCTAAATATAATTTTAAAACATTAGAATTTTCATCTTATTCTTCAAGTTCTAATAGTAGTTTTGTATCTGACAGTTCTAAATCATCTTATAGTTCTGAATCAGAAAGTTCAGAATCATCAGAAAGTTCAGAATCATCAGAAAGTTCAGAATCATCAGAAAGTTCATTATTAGGCGGATATCCAAAAAATGATTTTATGTTATATTTAAATATTTTTTCTCAAAATTCTTTTATAGATATTTGTATTGATACTAATGAATATAAATTTATAAATAAAGATAATAAAGAAATAGTCGTTTATGATAATAGAAATAATATTGTTTGTAATTGGGTAAGTAATGATACAGTAATGGGAATATGTAATAAAGATAATATTATATATGTTGCTAATTATAAAAATGGTTTAACAGTTTTAAAATTTAAAGATAATGAATTAATAAAATTATATAATAAGGCTGTTGTTATAGATAGATTTGATAATGCTTATGAATTTGTTAATATAATAGAAAATAATTTATTTATTTATAGTCATAAAGGAATAGTTTATTATAAAATTAATGGTGAGACTTTAATATATCAAGATAGTTATAATTATGAAGATTATTATAACGATAAAGGTATAGAATTATATTTAGAAAATGAATGTTATAATAAGAAATATAGGTTTGGGCAATCTATATTTTATGATAAAGATTATAAATATCTTTATGTGGCTGATGGGAGTGAAGGCTTAAAGGTTTTTTCTTTTCAAGATAATTTGGGTAATAATAGAGAATTAAAATTAGAGAAAGTTATAAAATTTGGTTCAAATGATTATTGTAATTCTATATACAAAGGTAAAAGAAAAGAATATATATACGTAGTTTATGATCATGGAATTAGAGTTTTTAATATTTTAAATGGGATTATTCAAGAACAACAACAATATTTAGAAAATGAATTATATAATAATGAGTGTTATTTTACAGATATTATTGTAGATGAAAATGATTATCTAATGGTAGTTTGTAATAAAAATAGTTTAATTTTAATGCGTTTTGATGGTGAAATTTTTATTTATCCTTTTGAAGATAGTTATGCTGGTAGTATTAATAGTGTTTATAATTATAATAGTAAAATATATGTATGTACTGATAATGGATTAAATATATTAAAAATTATTACATCATCATCTGAATCAAGTGAAAGCTCTGCTATCAGTAGTTTTTCATCAGAATCAAGTTTTAGTGAAGGTGATGGTAGTTCTTTTAGTGTAGAAAGTCTATATAGTGAATCTTCACTTTCAAGTGAGTCTTCTAAATCAAGTGAGTCTTATAGTTTAAGTGAGTCTTCTGAATCAAGTGAGTCTTCTGAATCAAGTGAATCTTATAGTTTAAGTGAGTCTTCTGAATCAAGTGAGTCTTCTGAATCAAGTAGTTCTAATAGTTCAGAATTATCACCTTCTAGTGAATCTTCAGAATCAATTAGTAGTGATAGTTCTTCTTTAAGTTCAGAATCATCAGATAGTTCAGAATCATCAGATAGTTCAGAATCATCAGATAGTTCAGAATTAAGTGAATCTTCTTATAGTTCAGAATTAAGTGAATCTTCTTCATCTGTATCAGCAATTTCTGGTAGTAAATCTTCTGAATCAAGTTCAGATTCAAGTAAAAGTTCTGAATCTAGTAGTTATAGTAAAGATTCTAAATCATCAGATTCAAGTGAATCTTCTGAATTTAGTGAATCAGAAAGTAGTGATTCTTCTGAAAGTTCAAATTCAAGTACTGTTTTTAATAATGAATATTATTTTGATTATTTAGCTAAATATACTCCAAATTGTGTTTGTAAAAATGTATATGTAAAAAATGGGTTAATATTTGCTGTTTTTGAATCTAAAGGTTTAAGAGTATTAACTTTTAATGGTACAAGTTTTACTCAAGTAGATTATAAAGATATAGAAGGTGAAATAGGTGAAAATGAGTTTATAGATGTACATGGAAATGGTGATTATATTTATACAGTAGATTATGATCAAGGATTATTTGTTTATAAGATAAATGGTAATCAGGTTGATTTAATTGATTCTATATATGATAGTGGTTTTTATAAATCTGTGTTTTCTGATGAGAATTATATATATGTTGGAAGTAATGATAGAGGTGTGAGAGTATATGAATTAGTTAACGAAAAATTAGAATTTAGAAGATATTGTGGTAATATAGGAGAGACAGCATTAGGATTATATAGTGATAATAATTACTTATATGTCGCTTGTGGAAATGATGGTTTTAAAATTTATGATATAAATAATAATTTTAATAATGTTATTTCTTATAATAAAGTAAAAACACCTGTAATAGATATTTATGTAAGAAATGATATAGTATTTGCTTCAGTATATCCAGAAGGTATTAAAACTTATAGATTTGATGGCATTAGTATAAGTGTATTTGATAGTGATTATAATAAATTAGATGATGATTATTTTTATGAAGGTATTTTTATATATAATCAATATTTATATTGTTCTTTAGGTGAAGATGGAATTTCTTTATACAGAATATTTGATGATGAAATTAAAAAAATAGCATATATTAATACTCCTGGTCATGTTTATAATATTTATGTAGATGATTATATTTACGTAGCTGATGGTAAAAATGGATTATTGGCTTATTATATGGATTATTATTCTTTATCATCTACTTCACAATCTTCTGAATCTTCTGAATCTTCAGATTCAAGTAGTTCTAATTC
>JALNZQ010000209.1 GCA_023229165.1 Methanothrix sp. | reverse complement strand
CACGGGCATGGACGGCATCAAGACCTTTAATATCAGCACCGCCGCCTCGCTGGTGGCTGCCGCCGACGGCATAACCATGGCCAAACATGGAGCGCGGGCCATAACCTCAAAGTGCGGTGCCGTCGATATCCTGGAGACTCTGGGAGTCGACGTGGAGTGCGACGCAAATCTGGTGAAAAGAAGCATTGAGCGCGCCGGCATCGGCATCTTCAACGGCATGAGCGCCAAGGTGCATCCCTCCGCCCTTTACAGGATTTTATCTCAGATCAGATTCGGCACGGTTCTCAATGTGGCCGGGTCACTGGCCAACCCCTCCAAGCCCGCCTATGCCGTGCGGGGCGTCTACTCTGAGAAGATGGTGCAACCCATTGCGGAGGCCATGAAGGAGATCGGCTACAAGAGAGCCTTTGTTGTGCACGGCAGGAGCCGGGATGATGTGCGGGGCATGGATGAGCTCTCCACTTTGGGCCGCTCTTCAGTTGCCGAGCTGACTGAGGATGGAATGATCCGAAAGTATGCCATAAGAGCGCAAGACCTGGGGCTAAGAGAGGCGGATGAATCATCCCTCCTTTACGGCAGCGACAAAGAATCAGAAGCCATAAAGCTGCTCCGGGTTTTGTCCGGGAAGGACAGGGGCTTTCGGAGAGATATCGTATGCCTGAATGCCGCGCCCGTACTTTGCATAACCGATCATGCATCAAACCTTAAAGAGGGCATGGAAAAGGCCTCCGATATCATCGATTGCGGCAAGCCCATAAAGAAGTTGAAAGCCTGGGTAGCAGAGCAAAACATGGATGCCGGCAGGCCCCTGGAAAAATTGGAAGAAATGCTGGCCCAGGCATGCTCCTGATTTTATAAGCATAACTCATATCTATCAGGGAGACAACAGGTATTTTCTGTAGTAATGCATGAACTTTGACCCCGGCAAATGGTGCTCAGAACATAAAGGAATGCTGATCATAGCCTTGGCCTCAATGCTCTTGATCTTCTATTTTTTCTTTCCCTTTATGGACGGCATAATCTTGGGCACCGTCTTCGCCTACGTGGGCAAGCCCATCCGGGATACCTTCGGCAAGAGGAAACGGCTGGGATCATTAGTCGCTGCTGTATGCATAGTTGTCCCAATATTTTTCGTCCTGGGCCTGGGAATGATTGAGATCGCCAACCAGATCTTAATCCTGGCCAAGAATCAAGAAGCGATCAGAACAACGCTCAGCATTCTGACGGAGGAGACCTCTCGAGATCTGACACCCTGGATGAAGGACATATTGACAAGCGTGCTGGAGAATGCCGCGAGCATCATTGCCCCCATTGCCGCCTCTATCCCCGTCTTTCACATTGGAAGAGTGGCCTCTTTGGGAATCATCAACTTCATAGTATCCATCCCCGTCTGCTACTTCGTATTGGTGGACGGAGAGAGCTTTGTAGAATCGATAATATCCCTGCTGCCGCAAAGAGAGAAAGATGCCTATAGAAAATACATGAGCCGCATAGATTATATCTTGAGCGGCATCTTCATCGGCACGATTTATACCTCAATTTTAGGCAGCATCATAGCAGCTTTCATTTTCTATGCCTTCAGTCTGCCCAGACCCTTTGCCCTGGCGAGCTTTGTCTTCTTAGCCGGAATGGTCCCCTTCCTCACCTCCTGGGTGGTCATCATCCCGGTGACCGTTTACCGATATTTCTCGGTGGGAATGGAAGGCGCGGCCGTTTTCTTCCTTCTCTCTTCCGCACTCATCTACCTGCCTTCGGAGCTCTTAATCCGGCCATACCTGGTGGCGGCTAAATCCTCCATGCATCCCTTACTGGTTATGCTCTCCTTTTTAGGTGGCGCACTGGTAGCAGGCATCGGAGGTTTTTTCCTGGCCCCTGCCATAATGGGCATAATAGTAGGAATTTATCAGGTACGAAGGGAAGAGATGACAAGCCCGGAAGCGGAAGAAGCATGAAATTTTATATCGAGACTTACGGATGCACCTCCAACCTTGGAAACTCACAGGATCTGGCAAGGGCCTTGCAAGAGATGGGCCATATTCCCTCCACTCTACAGGAAGCAGATGCAGTAATAGTGAATACCTGCGCGGTCACGGAAAAGACGGAGCGAAAGGTTGTACGAAGGCTTAGCCTGCTACAAGGCGAGCGGCTGATAGTAGCCGGGTGTCTTCCCGTCGCAATGCCGGAATCGATCAGCGGATTGAGCTGCCGGGGGCAGCTGGGACTGCTGAATCGATCCTCTGCCGCCAGAATCTCAGATCTCTTTTATGAATCGTTCATCCCACCTCGGGATGAGTTGCTGCAAGGCTCTTCCCGTGATGCCTTGCCCCCTGGACCATTTCCTTGCGGCGACCTGTGCGCCGTCGTCAATGTGGCGGAAGGATGCAACGGTTCCTGCAGCTACTGCATAGTTGCAAAGGCCAGGGGCAGGCTGAAAAGCCGCGGTCTGGAAGATGTAGTAGCTGAAGTGGAAAAGTTGGCGGCTTTGGGAGCAGCGGAGGTGCAGATCTCTGCTCAGGACACGGCCGCTTACGGATCGGATATCGGAACAAATCTGGGGCAATTGCTGGAGAGGCTGGTGAGGACCCCAGGCGATTTTCGGCTCCGCGTGGGCATGATGAATCCCAATAGCGCTCTTTTAATCAAAGATCAGCTTCTCAGAGCATATCAAAGCCCCAAAATATACCGCTTCTTGCATATCCCGGTCCAATCCGGCTCAGAGGAGATTCTCAGGAGCATGGGCCGCAGATACTCGGCTGCGAACTTTCTGAAGCTTGTGAGCGCCTTCCGATCCGCTCATGCGAAGATCACCATAATCACGGATGTCATAGTGGGTTTTCCAGGTGAGACCGATGGGGATTTCATAGAGACTCTGGATCTCGTAGAGCGCTTGCAACCGGATAAGGTCAATATCACCAGATTCTCGGCGCGACCGGGCACGCCGGCGGCCAGGCTCTACGACATGCCCGACCGCATCAAGAAGGACAGATCAAGAGAGATGACCCGGCTATGGCTGGAGATCGCCGCAGAAAGAAATCAGCGGTACGTGGGCGAAATAATAACGGCCAGGATCACAGAAGGCGGGCGAGGCGGCACCATGAAGGCCCGGGCGGAGAACTATCTGGGCATAGTAGTTGAAGGCCGCCCTAAGCTCGGCTCCATCGTCCTGGTTGCAGTGAAAAACAGCAATCCCTTCTATGTATCCGGTCGGGTGGTGACCGGCGAAATCGCGAAGAGTCACTCATGATTTAAATAGATATATCAATTTTTTTATAAAATAAATAGGAAATATTAAACGGCTTTTCGATGACAGCAGAAGACATGCTGGAACAAACAGGCACTTGTAGCAGTGTATCCAGTTCAGCTTTTTAAGATGATTGCTTTGGAGTACCACCAGGCTTATTAATCATGAAAATAATCGATCATGATAATGCATCTAAGACCCCACCCAAGTATAGAAGGAGCCCCATCTTTGCTGGTTTATTTGCAAACATGATTACAAAAAGCAAATTGAGTGGGTTTTAGAGACATAAATTGATAAAGGAGGTTCAAAATGGCTGAGCAAAAAGCAACCGCAAAAACATCAGTGCTATATGAAGAGACCAGGGTATTCGAGCCGTCTAGGGAGCTCGTCGAGAACTCCAACGTCATGAAGTGGATGAAGGAGAAGGGGTTCAAGACGGAGAGAGAACTGCGCCTCTGGTGCTCTGCTAACTACATCCAGTTCTGGGGCGAGATGGCTAAGACCTATGCCGATTGGTTTGAGCCCTGGTCCACGACACTGGAATGGATACCGCCCTATGCCAAGTGGTTCGTGGGCGGCAAATGCAATGTGGCCTACAATTCTGTGGATAGGCATGCCAAGGGCGCGAAAAAGGACAAGGTGGCCTACATCTTCGTGCCTGAGCCCACCGACCAGCCCACCCAGAAGATCACTTATCTACAGCTCTATAAGGAGGTCAACAAGTTCGCCAACGGCCTGAAGAGCCTGGGCGTGCAGAAGGGAGACAGAGTCATGTTGTACATGCCCATGATCCCCCAACTGCCCATAGCCATGCTCGCCATCGCCAAGATCGGAGCCATTCACTGCATTGTGTTCTCCGGATTTTCTTCGGGCGGCCTTAACAGCAGAATCATGGATGCCGAGGCCAAAGCGGTTATAACCACCGATGGTTTATACCGGCGCGGCAAGCCCATTCCCCTCAAGCCTAATGTGGATGAGGCCACAGCCAATACCCCAACGGTGAAAAATGTAATTGTGGTCAAGAGGACAGGACTCGAAGTACCCATGAAGCAGGGCAGAGACATCTACTGGCACGATCTGGTGGCTGGAAAGTCCGAAGAATGCGAATGCGAGAAGATGGACTCTGAGGATCGGCTGTTCATCCTCTACACTTCCGGCACTACCGGCAAACACAAGGGTATCGAGCACGTACATGGCGGATACTGCGTGGGACCTGCTCAGACTTTGCACTGGGTATTCGACATTAAGGATAGCGATGTCTGGTGGTGCACAGCAGATATCGGATGGATCACAGGCCACTCCTACATAGTTTATGGGCCGCTTGTTTTGGGTGCAACAAGCATGATGTATGAGGGCGCTCCCGACTTCCCGGACTTTGGTCGGTTTTTCAAGATCATCCAGGATAACAAGGTCTCCGTCTTCTACACCGCACCCACGGCCATCAGGATGTTCATGAAGGCTGGCGAGAAATGGGCCAAGGATTATGATATCTCCAGCATAAGGCTGCTGGGAAGTGTGGGCGAGCCCATTAATCCTGAGGCTTGGATGTGGTATAGAGAGCACTTCGGTGCTGGCAAATGCCAGATCATGGATACCTGGTGGCAGACTGAGACAGGCACCTTCCTGGTGTCCCCTCTGCCCATCACCCCGCTCAAGCCCGGCTCTGCGACCTTCCCGCTGCCCGGGTTCAACATCGATATC
>JALNZQ010000208.1 GCA_023229165.1 Methanothrix sp. | reverse complement strand
CAGCAAGCGGCGCGAGGATGTGCCGGCCGTGGAAGGTGTTGGATACCGGGGATGAGCCCAGGCCCAGGGATTCATGAGAAATGACGATCCTGTAGGCCTGAGCAGGATTATCTGGCGTGCCCAGACTTTTAGCAGCAGGCAGGAGCAGGCCGTTGTCCGGTCCCACGAAGATCTGTCCGCCGCTCTCCACCACCAGTCCCAGCCTGTCCGTGCCCACGCCGGGGTCAACCACACCGATGTGAATGGTGCCGGGAGGAAAGTAGCGGGCACTAGAGAGCAGGGCAAAGGCACCGGCGCGCACATCCTGGGGCGGAATGTCATGGGCGATGTCCACGAAGGTTATGTCCCTGGCTTTTTCGCCCAGTCGGGAGAGGATCACGCCTTTCATCTGGGCAGGATAAAAGGAGCCGAAATCGGTGAGAAGGGTTATGATCTTCATGTCGAAAGCACCTGGACATCTGCCTGCCGGTAAATCACAAGCTCTTCTTTGCCCTGAAAAGCCGAGACTGTCCCCCTGATCTTTACACGATCGCCGACCTTAATCCGAGCTTGAAGCTCTTTTGCGCTCGCCCTGGCAGGAATGAAAATCGGAAGCTGTGTCGAATCCAGCTTGAGGAGCAGGTTGCCGCCGCTCTTGGTGGGCGTTATCTCCAGAACCATCCCATCTACGGAAAGGCCGGCGTCTTTTTGGGATAGAGAATCAGATGAACTGTCCAGCCCACCCTCTTCGGGACCGAAGGCCCAGAAAGCCACGGCCAGAGACCCCAGGGCCATGAGGAGCAGCACCACTACGATCTTCTCCTCTTTTTGCATCCTCATGAGTTCCCATCCTGCGACAAAGCCCAGGCTAAATCCAAGCACTGCGTGATTGTGCAAAAAATGTTTAATTTTTATTTCTTAGCTTCCGGTTTGGCACCGTAGTACTGCTGCCAGCCTTTCTCCAGGTGATCCAGGCATATGTCGCATACGCCCTTGTATGCGCCCTCTGGATATGTCAGGTTGTGAACGGGGGCCTTTATGGGAAAGAGCAGCGGTCGAGCACGGGTACATAGTTCGCAATCAGCCATTTAGATTCATCTCCTACGGGAAATAAGATGGTGGATCTTATTGTTTAAGGTTTCTGTCGGACATTTACCTGAGTTTGAACAGCTTATCAGCATACATATGCTATAAGCATTTTCTCTGATCATTTTGACTCATTTAAAGGCTTATCCGATTCTGCATTTTTGTTAGCCGCTACAGAAATAATAATTGGTATTGAGATTTTTGATTCAAGACGCTCATTTGCTTTGGGCGCCAGTAGAATTTCTCCAATATACTCCCCCGGGATTTCATTTTTGGAACAATCGATCCTAGCTGTAACGAAAACCAGTTCGTCCTTCGGAATATCAGGATATGATATATCGCTCAAGCTTATAAATAAACTATATTTATGCAATATTCGCGAGGTTTCGCTAAATATATTATCCATACTAGATATTATACGCTTATTGGTTTCATTTGCTATGCTATTATTTAATTTTTGAATATTAAATGATATATTGGCAATATTTCTCTCGATATAATCGGTACTATCTTCTATAGTGACTTCTCCCCTCATAATTTTATTACGTATTTGGCTTAAATTTTTATTATCATCAGTTATATATTTTTTATATTTTAAAAAATTCAAACTCTCTTCATTTGTTAAATTAATTTTTAATAAATTATGATCAATATTTTGTGAAGTGATATCTATTTCTTCAATTAATTTGTTTACAGATCCAATATTATCGCTTCGTTGGGTGATATTTAAATGGTCCAACTCAGTTCCAGTATTTTCGATGGAAATCGTCTTGGTCAAGAAATCGCCCGCAGATATATTCTCCGTTATTGTCTGTGGGGTGACAATAATTTGCACTGGGTATATTATCAAAGTCAATGCGAAAAATACAAAAACCAAGAATAGAGATCTATATAAAAATAAGAATGCATTATTAAATAAGATATAATGAATTTTTTTAAACATCGAAACGTCCTGTTCTTGATTTTTGCCCAAGCGGTCTATCTCAACCATAAGCAGGCTATTTGCCTGATTTCCCCTCAAGTTCGTATTTTTCTTAAGATCTTCCATTTTGAGCGTGGTTCCTTTATCTAAGGTTATTATGATCTCTCTAAATGATCCCTTATTAATCGCATCAAAAAACCATTCCTTTGGTTCATTCGGATTTTTTGGCTCTGGCGCAAATTTTACGTCATCAATTAAACTGCTAATTGATACGGTGATGTTATTGGCATTGATAAATCCTACATTTTTTATGGTCAGGCAATAGATTATTTTTTGCACATCTTCATATAATTTAGGAAACATATATTCAAAATTGTTTTTGCTTAAATAATCTCCAAATAATAACAACATACCTGCGCAAGCTACTGATAAAACTAATATCATAATATAAATAGATACTATCGAGCTAGTAGACATCCAATCAAGTTTCAATGCAATAATTAAAAAATTAATAAAAAATGTCAATAAAACAAAATTTATTGAGACATCAACTAAAAACCTCTTATCACTCATTGTTTAACCTCATCTAAATAGCCGTAAATACTGGAAAGCATTGCACCATAATACAATTTGTATGTAATGTAACTACTCCTTAGACATATGCATCCTAAAGATAAAGCAAAAACGCCGATAAGTACTGCCAACTTCCAATCTATACAGAATGTTTTAGAGATATAAAAGGGAACGATTATAGAGAAGGGAACTAGAGCTATAAACGTATTTGAATAGAATTCAGAATAGCAATAATAGCCTTTTGCAAAATGATCCCATAAGCTTATTGATTTATCGCCTAAAATCCGAAAAAAATAATGATGCGTTAAACCGAGGGTTTGTAAATCCTTTTTACTCTTTTTGCACTTTATCATAATTTCGTTTCTAATTCCGCTCATTTCTTGCATTCCCGGCATTTTATCAAAAATTGCATTCTCTATTAAGGAATGATGCAAACCATCAATGATAACGCCTAACATAGTTCCAATTAGAAGAATAAAACCAATAAAATTAAATAAACCAGTCAAATCTGAGGATACTATTGAAGCCAAATCGATTTCGCTCCAGAGATCTATTAACATAAACATAGTTATTGCAGAGAAAAACCCAGGAAAGGTATGTGACATTAGATGCTGGAACTCTATTCCGGTCGGGATTTCCGTTGCCATATTATCTCCTTTCGGCAATTGCCTATTATTTTTATATAATTCTTCAATTCAACTATGACAATGTTCAATTAGTCTCATAGTAGAAAAACATATCTCCAATAATCACTAAAATTTTATTAAAGATTACATATTCTACGATTAATCACTTGAAATCCTTTGGTCCTCCATCCCCATCACCATCTCGGCCAGTTCCTCCACCAGCGCCTCATCCACCTCAGCGAGCCTCACCTTTCGCACTGCATTCGTCACCTCGATGTCCGCCATGACGATCTTGGGAAGAGAGCTGTGCTTGAAGCCCTCCACCACAGCATAGTCCACCCCATCCGCTTTCAGCTCGGACAGAGCGGAATCAAGGTCTCCCCGATCTCGCGTCACCTTCAGCCGCGCCTCTCCCAGACCGATAACCACGTCCGCCCCGGCATCGAAGTGGCGCTTGGTGTCGCCCCGGTCCACAGGATGCCCGGCCATGTTCTTGATTGTGCCCACCTTTCCGTGCCTGGCAAGCGATGCCACCAGTGCGGCAACCAATGTGGTCTTGCCCGTCTTTTTGGTTCCGACTACAGAGATCACTTTCATTATCTGCCTCATCTGCCTCAGATGGCTTTCATCTCTTTCCTTCAGGCTCGCAGGAGTTCAATCAAAAATCTCGCGAATCCATTAAGATCGGATATGCGCACATTCTCGTTCAGGCCGTGGATATTGCTCTCAAGCTGCCGTCCCACTCCAAAGACGCAGGTTGGAATGCCGGTCTTTTCCGTAGCATATGCCTGATCCAGGCTGCCCTGCGCTCCGGAGAGGCGGGGGAAGAAGCCCATGCCTCTTTGCACCGCTTCCCTAACCTCCGAGACCCAGGGGTGATCCGGATTCACGCTCATGGGCGGATAGCCGGGATAAAACTTGAGATCGAAGTCGACATCTAAGGGCTTGAGGGTCCTCTCTATCTCCGCCATGGCTTCATCCATGCTCTCTTCCGGTATCACCCGTCGGTCGCCGCGTAGAGTACACCTGTCAGGCACAATATTCTCCTTGATGCCAGCGTTGATCATAGTAATGTTAAGTATGGGCATGAGGTTCTTTTTGCCCAGAGCTTCCAGAGCTGTGCTGGCGGGCAGAAGGGACCGTCTGGCCTGTACGATTTTCTTGAGGTCCATAAGCGCATCCATGACTGGTATCGATCTCTCCACTGCATTTATTCCCAGGAAACTGGAGCCGCTGTGCACGGATCTGCCATGAACCACCACATTCCAGGTTATGATGCCGTTGCTGCCTATCACCACATCATCGGAAAAGCCGTCCATGCAGAGCATCAGATCTCCTTTCACCTGTCCCAAATCCGTGAGATAGCACAGGCCTGAGTAGCCGCCCACCTCTTCGTCCGTGGTCAAAAGAACAGTGAGATTGTACTTCGGCTTGCCGCTATCCAGGAGCGCCTTTAAGGCGGCAATCAGGGCTGCGATCGACCCCTTGCAGTCGGAGACGCCCCGCCCATAGATCCTTCCATTTTTCGCCACCGCCCGGAAGGGATCGCTATCCCAGGCCCCTTCTGCCGGCACCACATCCAGATGGGCATATATCACCAGCGTCTTTTCCGCTCCCACGGAAAGGTCGGCGCGCAGGTTGTAGCGATCGCCCAACAGCCGCGGGTCGCTGCATTTTGCCGCGAAGACATCCTGGGGCATGACCATCTTTTGCGTGGCAAAGCCCATATCCCTAAAGATGGGTACGAGCCAGTCCACGATCTCCTGGTAATTGCTGCCCGGAGGGGCGAC
>JALNZQ010000207.1 GCA_023229165.1 Methanothrix sp. | reverse complement strand
GGTTAGAATGCAGAGGGTAACAAAAACCATCCCGATTTTGTCCGCTATGCCCTGCGTGTGTATAATGCGAAAGATCATGAATCCCATGAGAGCGACGAAGATGGGGACTCGCAGCCACATGCTCCTGAATAAAGGCGGAATCTTCAACCTTCGGCTCATGGGGGCCAGCCAGAAATCAACAAAGCTTCCCCGTGGGCAGAGATTCCCGCAAAACCAGCGTCCTCGAAAGGGAGCAATGATCATCATGCTGGCAAATACCAGCAAGAGGAAGAAGCCAAGCTTGGGGTAAAATATGCCGCCTATGGATACAATCAGCACTATGATTCCAAAATAAGGTGTAATCTTTAGCATACTACCAGCACCTCATATCTAAAATGAAGTATCCCTAATCTATTGAAATTTTTGCCATTCCTAAAGAGCACGCAAAGCTATTTAAGCGATTCCCAAAGCCTTTTACCAATCAGGATCAGAATAGTAGTGTGTAGAGAGGTTGCTTTGGCAAAGCTGCATAAAAAAATTCGCTGCAAGCTGGATGATGTGCCTGAGGCCTGCAGAATTAATGATTATTTGCATGGACCCAAAGATAGCGATTGCCTTTACGATTTAATTGTCGTCGGAGCCGGGCCGTCCGGGCTTTTTTGCGCCATAAACTCTATGCAGAAGGGTAAAAAGATCCTGATTATGGAAAAAAAGAGCTCCCCCGGGCATAAGCTCCTCATCTCGGGCTCTGGCCAGTGCAATATAACTCACGATGGAAATATTCAGGACTTTCTTGATCATTTTGGAGATCATGGCAGATTCCTGCGCCCAGCTCTTCTCGGCTTCAAAAATAGCGATCTCATCTCCTTCTTTGGAGAACGGGGATTGAAAATGATCCGGGAAAAGGGGGATAAGATATTTCCGGAGACTTTGCAGGCCAGAGATGTGCTGAACATCTTAACTGGGCAATGCCAGGAATTGGGGATAGAAATCAAGTGCAACCAGGCGGTCAAGTCCATAGCCCGGAATGAAGATGGTTTTTTAGTGGCTGTGAAAGCAGCAGCTATCGCAGCAAGCTGCTGGTAATAGCCACTGGGGGATGCTCCTATCCTGCCACCGGCTCAAGCGGAGACGGCTACAGGTTTGCCGGCATTCTCGGCCACCGCATAGCCGATATTGGGCCGGCTCTAACTCCCATTCTCATAAAGGATTATCCTTTTTCAGATCTGGCCGGGCTCTCGTTTCCGGATATGAATATCTCACTCTACCGTCATGCAAAAATCATAGAGCATCGGGGCGATATTCTGTTCACCCACGAGGGGCTCTCGGGCCCTGGAATTCTCGACCTATCCAGATATATTAGGGCAGAAGACATTTTAAAGCTCTCTTTTGTGCCGGACGATAAACGAAAGGCTCTGGAGGAATGGCTCATAGACAGGGCCCGACAGGATGGAAGAAGGAGCTTATTGTCTGTGCTGGCGGATCTGTCTCACTTTGAGCTTCCTATTGTGCCGCTCTATCCCAGGTTAATAAAGAGAATTCTGGAGATCTCGGGGATTGCCTGCGATCTGCAAATGGCTCAATTGACCCGAGAGATGCGCAGTTGCTTGATTGATCAACTTACCGGTCTGTCTCTGGTTGTATCCGGTCTTTGCGGCTATAACATGGCCATGGTTACCAGAGGCGGAGTGGAAACGAAAGAGGTCGACTCCAAAACCATGCAGTCCCGGCTGGTTAAAGGACTGTATCTGGTGGGCGAGGTTTTGGATGTGGACGGTGATACGGGAGGCTATAACTTGCAGGCTGCATTTTCTACAGGAATGCAGGCTGCCAGGAGCATCAAGAGTATTTCTGACTGAAAAGGTGATGATTATGCTCGACATTTTAAGAGAGAGGCGCAGCATCAGAAGATACAAGGATCAGGAGATCGAAACGGAGAAGATAGAACGGCTTACGGAGGCAGCGCTGCGCGCCCCCTCTTCTCGCGGCATCAATCCCTGGCGTTTCCTTTTTGTAACGGACAAAGCAACGTTGGCGGAGTTGTCAAGGGCCAAAGAGAGCGGCTCAAGTTTCCTGAAAGGAGCGAGCCTTGGTGTGGTTGTCTGCGCAGCACAAGGAGAGTCGGATGTCTGGGTGGAAGACTGCACTATTGCTGCTATCATCCTGCAGCTTGCAGGCTGCAGCCTCGGTCTGGGCTCCTGCTGGATTCAGATCCGAAAGAGAATGCACAGCAGCAACCTCTCCTCTGAAGATTATATCAAGCGAGTGCTTGATCTGCCCGAGAATTTTGTTGTGGAGTGCATGATCGCCTTCGGCTATCCGGATGAGGATAAAGAGCCGGTTCCCAACGAAAAACTCGAATATGAGAAGATCTTGAAATCTTGATGGTTTTAATGTGAATGGTTTACTTTATGTTACTTCCATTTGCCTGATTCTATTTCATTCAGATTTTCGATGAGGTAGGCAGCTATCTTTACCGAAAGCCTATTGCTCCTGCAGATGGCGAGCACCCGGTGAAGCTCATCTCTTTCCATAGAGGCCGTATTCTGGGCAACATGCAGCATTGCTCCTTGATAGCCATCATCTAAAATTGCTTGTTTAACCGACTCTAGTATCGAGTCGCTGATATGTATTCCCACTGCCCCTATCTTTTCGATAACTTCTGCAGCTTTTTCGTCGAGTTTCATATCAGGCTCGCTTAAAATAGACGGCTCAGGTGATTCCTTGACAAAATCTATGGCTTTCTTGGAGACGCCTCTTAGTATCAACTCAGAAGCCAGCTTCTTTAGAGTCTTACCCTGTAATATGGCTTCTGCTTCTAAAGATCTGTAGGCATCAGAAGTTATCTCTATTCTGGTATATTTAATGCTGGGCATTCAGTAAAGCGCCTCTTCATTTTTATTTTATGTTCTCCATCTGCCTGAGTTAATCTATGAATTTATCCGTCTGATACCTTATAAATCTTCTCCGGCCAGGCCAAACTGAATAATGATGCGGCAGATTAGTGCCTAGTAGAGTATATCTTCTGGATCAGGAAGATGGCTGAAGCGATTTCCATGGCCATTATCTTTTAGGGTAAAATACCTTTTAGAGGATATTTCCGTTTTTCATATTTTTGTATTTCTACGGTTTATTGAAAAGCTGATTAGTAAATTTTAGCTTAAAAGTGGAATTTATATGCCTTATTACCACAATATTGATAAACTAATAAGTAATGTAACCACTGTCCTAGCCGGCAATCGATGCAGGCCAGAAGCTGATAGGATCTTCTGGCCTTGTTTCCCCCTGCATGCAAGGACGAAGAATGAAGATGAAGGTGGAATATGGGCTTAGAGAAATTTGATGCGATGCTTCAGAATGAGAAATGGATCGCTTGGGTTGTTGAGCATAATTCTATCTCCATAAAGATGAACGGACAAGTCTGATAAAATAGAGGAGGGTAATGATATGGGAATTTCGTCAATCATACCGGCTGTATTCTTTATAGCAGGAATTGGGGCAATACTTGTCTCAGGTGGAGCAACAATGTATATGATAGTAGGTGATGCATTGGTAGCTCTGGCCGGATTGTCATTGGTAAAATTATCAGGATAATTAAGCGAAGAATATCTTTTAAAAATTATGATACATTTTAGGAGAAAGATATGATCATAAGTTTAGATGAAGAGCTGGATGCCATTTTGGCTAAAGGTAAGGAGAAAGCCGCAGAAGACATCATGCAAGCTGTTGAGAGCACCTATGGTGAGGTTCCCTATGTCTTTTCGTTCATGAAGGATAATCCAGATATTCTAATAACGAAAGTGCTTTACAACAATTCCATTCTGAGGAGTTCGGCTTTGGATGCCAAAACCGTAGAGCTCATATCCATTTCGGTCTCGGCTGCCATGAGATGCAGCCATTGCTTGAAATTGCATATCAGGACAGCTTTAAATCTAGGCGTTCCGAATGATCAGATTGCAGCCGCCATATTTCTTGCTGGAAACATTGTAAACGCCAGCGTGTTGGCCACGGCATCCCGCCAGCTGAATGAAGAGCGCGAGGTCTGTCAGATCTGTGAGATCAGCAGCAAGGCCTGTGATATGGTGTGAGCTTGGTCCTGATAGAGATGGGCTGTCATCACATGCGGGATTATCCTGCAATCAGACCAAGCATAACAGTTCTTGATCGCGATGCTGGCTGGATTGGCCACCAGACGATTTCGCTCAAACGCAACGATGCTACCAAGCGGACTACCAGCCCCCTGGCGTACGGGCGTTCCGGCAATCTCTGCTCGACCTTTATGCAATAACGATAGGCCTGCCCGCACCCCTCTTGCGCCTGCATCCCAAGCAAAGCTCCTCAGGTCTCCATCACCAACCTCCAGGCCTGAGCGGATATCGCGGACAGCTATCCTGTCTGAGATCATGAGCCATCATTTTCTGACCTACTGGCTAAGCCGGTAACTGCAATCCGATCCATTCGCCCGGGTGAGACCGGCGAGAAATCCTGGAAGTATGCCAAATGGCTGCACGCTGAAAGCCTCGCCGTAAGTCACATTGCCCGGTCCCTCGCTTTCGCTCGCCTTGTAAATCAGATCGGTACGTATTCCTCCTATATTCATGAACGCAACTTTCGCGCCCTTTTGGCTGGCAGAATAGAGCTGTGTGTCGGCAATGACATCGCCTGAAGCTCAACCGTATCTTCACTTGAATTAACAGGAGCAGATGTTGCTATGGAAAAGCCAAGCACCAGAAGAGCAGAAATCAATAGACTGCATTTTACAAGAAATTTAAAATTAAATGAATTTAACAATGTTAATCCTCCCGATCACTTGATCTTATAGGAATTACTTCCAAATAAACCTTACCAATGTAAGAATTTGCCTGATTTTAAATAGGACTTCGATGATCTCAGGTAACATGCACGAGGAGGCAGATCATGGCAGTATCGACGACTAAAGTTGTAGTTATAAGCATATTCTTGATTTTAGGAATGGTGCTGGCAGGTGTTTTAATGCAGCCCGAGG
>JALNZQ010000206.1 GCA_023229165.1 Methanothrix sp. | reverse complement strand
TGCATCAAATACGAGCAGTACAATCACCGCGACTATTAGCAGTAGCATTTTTACTTTTTTCATTCTAATCGGCTCCTTTATCGCATACTTCTATACCAGCAATATCGGTAATGCTTATTGTAAATAGTTATTGGTTATGATTATCCTCTTAAGTTTTTATGATAATCGCGTCCGGACCGATAAGCAAAAGAGGGCGAAATGGCAAAGGCAAAGCGGAAATGAATTTTGACAATAATAAAAACATATCAGAATTGCCGCTATAAGGACCTTTATCTTCGGAAGAAGGCTTAGTGGTATGAATATCCAGAGGGTCGGCCGCCTGGGCCGTTCTGAATGTGGCAGGAAGGCCGGAAAACAAAGGCAAGTTGATAGTAGTAATATGGCCTGATACGGGCGATCGATACCTGAGCACAGAGCTCTTCGACATTTAGAGGTGGCAGGAATATGAGCATCAGAGAGAACATCAGAGAAGACATCCGGACCGTTTTTGCCAAGGACCCCGCTGCCAAGTCTACCCTAGAGGTAATCACCTACTATCCTGGCCTGCATGCCATCTGGATGCACCGGATCTCTCACTTCCTCTGGACTCATAAGCTCTTTTTTTTCGCAAGGCTCAGCTCTCACATCGCTCGCTTCTTGACCGGCGTGGAGATTCACCCAGGAGCAAAAATCGGTAAGCGTTTCTTCATAGACCATGGCATGGGCGTGGTCGTCGGTGAGACTGCCGATGTGGGAGACGATGTGCTGATGTACATGGGAACTGTCTTGGGCGGAACAAGCCTGGACAAAGTCAAGCGCCATCCCACGGTTGAGGACCATGTGGTCATAGGGGCCGGGTCCATCATTCTCGGACCGATAACGTTGGGAAAAGGTGCGAAGATTGGAGCCGGCTCTGTGGTGGTTCGATCTGTGCCCGCGGGAGCGACCGTTGTGGGCGTGCCCGGAAGAATAGCCGAGCCCGAGTGCCCGGCAACTGGAACGGACCTGAACTATGCCAATCTGCCCGATCCCATGCTGCGCGTGGTCAGCAGGCTGCTCGACCGGCAAAATAGATTGGAGGAGCGGTTGCGTTCCATGCAAAGAGCCCTGCCGGGCCCGGAGGCAGAGAAGCTCACAGCCCAAATGGAGCGGGAAGAGGAGATCCGAGAGGCTTTGCGCGACGTGCTTGATCCCGAGGTGGGCATTGATATCGTGGACCTGGGCCTTATCAAGGAAATTGCAATATTAGGCGATGATCTGGTGAAGGTGGACATGGTTCTGACCTCCCAGGTTTGCCCAATAGTCAGCCACCTCACCGAACAGGTCAAAAGGCGGGTGGAAGGTCTCAACGGCATCCGGCAGGTTGAGGTTAAGGTCCTTGATGAGCCCTGGAACTGGGATTACTTTGTCAGGCAGCAGATGGCGAGGGCTTAGATATGGCAGAAATAACAAAAATGCTGCCAGGCTATAATTGCGGTGAATGCGGTCATCTGCAGTGCAAGGATTATGCAGAAGAGATATCCATAAAAAGAGATTTCAGCAAATGTCCTCACCTTGAACTAGAGAGATTCATTGACACCAAGGCTGAGATTCAGGAATATCTCACAACCCATATCGTTATTGAGGAAAAAGGCGAAGATTTTCCGGTTGCGTGCCAGGGCTGCGGGGAGGGAATCACAGGGCTGAAAGGTGATAGAAGAGCTGATTTTAGCCTGGGCCCCAATCCGGGAGAGCCATCTTGCCGGGAGGATCTATTTCCTTTCGCCAGGCTCAATGACATTGAGCCTGGAGACGTTCTAAGGTATAGGGCCCTGGGATGTCCAGTGATACATTTTGCCAAGGTGATAATGTACAACCAGGGCATAGCCACTGTCCATCTGGCTGGCCCCCACCAACTCCTCAGTGACGAGTTTCATTATAAAGATGTGGGCATCTGCATGGTCACGGGTTTCGAAGGGTCTGTCAACCATGGCCGAGTTCCTGATGTGGGCGAAACGATCAAGTTTCTGCCCAGTCACTGCCGCATGCAGCAAGTTCATTCAGGTGTTATAGTTCACTCAGAAGGCAACAAATTGAGGATCGAGGGAATTGACCTGAAAGTCTGGCGATAGCACTCAGATCAAGCGAGTGCAATTTCATAGATGAAGTGCATCAGCAGCAAGATTTGAGTAATGCATTTTTCGGGGGGTGGCAGCCCACCCAGCGTATCTGCCACATCCCGTTTTGATTTGAATCCGATAGATCTTTACCTGGGACCGAGCGCTGACATTTTCCGAAGCCTAATAACGGACTTTTCTATGGCCTGGCCAGCTAAATTTACATCATCTAATGTATTGCTCCGTCCAAGAGTTAGCCGCAATGAACCGTGAGAATACTCTGGCTTGAGGCCTATCGCCGTCAGAACGTGACTGGCCGTAAGCTTCTTTGATGAGCAGGCTGAACCGGTGGATGCAGCGATCCCCAAGGCATCCAAGTATAGAAGCAACGATTCTCCTTCGATGTATTTGAACCCAAAGTTGAGATTGTTGGGAAGTCTCTTGGAAGGATGCCCATTTAGCCAGGACTCTTCGATTCTGCTGAGAACAAAATCTTTCAGATGATCTCTCAGAGCTGTAAGCCTATTCGCTTCTTCGACCATAGTATCCCTTGCCATCTCTGCTGTCCTGCCCAGGCCTACGATCCCAGGGACATTCTCAGTTCCCGATCGCAGACCGCTTTCATGGCCGCCTCCTTGCTGTATGCTCTCTATCTTCACGCCTTTGCGAACAAATAGGACTCCAATACCCTTTGGACCATAGAGCTTGTGTCCGGATACAGAGAGGGCATCAACACCAAGGTAGTTGACATCTAACGGTATCTTGCCCGTAGTCTGAACGCTGTCTGAATGGAAATAGATATCCTTCTCTTTGGCAATTTTCCCAATCTCATGCAATGGCTGTATGGTTCCAATTTCGTTGTTCGCATGCATAATGGAAATCAGAATAGTATCCTTGCGAATTGCCGACTCCAAAGCGGTCAGCTCCACAAGTCCTTCTTTTGTAACCGGAAGATAGGTCACCTCAAAGCCCTGTTTAGCCAGAACCTTACATACTTCCAGTATGGCAGGATGTTCAATGGATGATGTTATTATGTGACATCCTTTCTTCTTGTTTCTCCAGGCAATACCCTTCAAGGCCAGATTATCTGACTCCGTGCCTCCGCTGGTAAAATATATTTCGGAGGGCTTTGCATTGATGAGACTGGCAATTTTAATTCTCGCATCTTCAATCGCTTCCTTTGCTTCTCTGCCAAAGCTATGCAGGCTCGATGCATTTCCATAATAGTCCGTGAAATAGGGAAGCATTGCTTCGAGTACTTCCGGGGCAAGCGGTGTAGTTGCTGCATGATCCAGATATATGCGTTTCATGGATTTCATCGTAACAATTGTTATCCTATAAATGCATTTGTCAAGCGGCAAGGCAGACGGAACAAAGTTTTAAAGCTGACTTCTGCCAAGGTCAAGTATATAATCAGAGCAAAAACCAATAACATCATAATGCAGGCTAAACTTATTCCATTCGAGAATGGGGCGGATTTTAATGAAAACTGGTAAATTTAAGAAGAATTGTGTGGTATATAAAAATCAAAAAATATAGCGGCCCGATTCAAAGCGGTCCGCAGTATTTGCTTACGATATCCTCCATGAGCCTCAGCCCTCCTCGGTAGCCAGCGTAATTGTGGTCCAGGATGAGCCGGTTAAAGGATGGGAAGGATACGGTTACGTGTATCACGCAGCCGAATTCTGATGCTATCGGCCCCTCCAGAGAACTGGCTAAGAGGACGAGCGAATTTCCTCTCTTCAGTCTCTCCCGCATCCGGTGCGAATCCTCCTCAAAGATCACTTCCGGCTTGACAACGCACTCCAGATTCTCATTCAGCTCCCGGAAAATTTCCTCTCTATTCTCCTCAGGCGTGCCGTCGGCAATGATTACTTTATCCGGCAGATAGCCGACCTCATTGGTCAGAAACTGGGTGATTCCCACTGCAGTCCCGCTATCGGCCACCACAGAGAAGTAAGGCTGGGGGAAAGCCAGAATCATCACATCTCCGAAATACTCCTCAAACCGATATGAATGCCTCTCTTCCCTGGCAATCAGTTCTTCCACCGGCTCTGCTGGAAGATGCAGGGCACGGCTCACTTCTCTGATCAACCTAGAGGTCTGCTTGGGTCCCACGGGAACGCCCGGCAACGTTATAAACGGCGTGCCGAACTTCTCTTCAAGCTTCTTTGCCACTCGCTGTCCATTCCAGGGAGAGAGGACGATATTCATTTCTGCAGCCGGGATCTTGATCAGGTTCTCCAATCCGGAAAACTCGGTGAAGATGATATTTACATCCAGGCCGAGCTTTTGCAGATCCTCCTTGATCGCTCTCAGGTTTCCCTTCCACCAGATATGTTGATAGGGAACCACTCCGAAGATATTTACCGACCCTTTCTTGATGGGCAGCTTGGTGAGAAGCTGGTCAATCACTGCCTCGAAGAAGAGCTCGTAGCCTTCATAGGAATTGCCCAGGAATCCGGCAGTCTTCACGTAGATGATAGGTGCCTGTTCTCGAAACTCCTTGACCACAGATTCTACGTCGTCCCCAGTTAGAGATGGAACGCAGCCTGATAGGACGGCATAAAGATCGCCCTGCATCAGCTCGATGCTCGATTTTATGAGTCTGCGCAGCTTGTCCTCGCCCCCGAAGATGACATGCTCCTCGACCAGCCCTGAACAAGGAGTGCTGGTGCCGCCCTGCGGTCCTCCGGCATTCTGGCCTCCTGCATAAAACTGGCCGAAGAGCTGGCCAATGCCACATCCCAGCCCGGAATGAAGAATGGGCACCACTCCGTAAATTCCGACCGCTGTGGAATAAGCACCCGCCAGAGCGCACGAATACCGGGGAGCCTCCATAACCTCTGGATAAATCACGTCCTCCGGCCTTTCTTCAATACCCGCAGACATGCTTTAGACCTCCTTTTTGAGATAG
>JALNZQ010000205.1:4623-4996 GCA_023229165.1 Methanothrix sp. | reverse complement strand
AACCAAACATATTCAATAGTTAAGAAAACCAATATTTTTACAAAAAATTAAACTTTATTAAGATAATCTTCTACAACTTCAAGTGTACTTACACGATCATGAATTTTAAGACCATACAAAAAATCACCATTTTCATCTTTTCCACACAATTCTGTAACTACACCCTTTCTACCTAGATAACGTTCTGCAACACCAGTCCAACTTGCAGTTTCAGATACTCGAACTGTCTGACCTCTACGAAACTTACGATTAGCCATAATACAACTCCTTCCGATTAAACTTTTAAACTTTTTTATTAATATAACAAATAAATATAAAAAAATCAAAATTAATTATAAAATTTAAAAAATAGTTGTGAATTTTATATAAGAAT
>JALNZQ010000205.1:0-4613 GCA_023229165.1 Methanothrix sp. | reverse complement strand
TACGACTCTATTATCTTTTACCATTACCTTACATTTTTCAAGATAGAAAATATTTGCACGTTTCGAATGCATAATACTTAACATTTCATTCATATTTTCTCCATATTTGTTTTTCTTAAATTATATTATAAATAAAATTAAAAATCAATATATTTTTAAAGAAAATAAAAAAAGGTGAAAATTTTTCAATTTCCACCCAATAAAAAACATTTTTTAATTATTTTTTACAATATAAACATCAAAATTAACTCCAAAAAGTTTATTTATAGAATCTTCAAATATAGTAATATAATTGACATATTATTCTAATCTTTAAATAATTTTGGATTATCTTTAAAAATAGCATTCAAACGCCTTGCTAAATTATCTATCTGCTCTTCAGTAAGAGGATTCATTCTACTATCTATTATATGTATCAATTCATGCCAAAAAGTTTGTTCCCTCATCGACTCACAATAAGCATTATTTATTAAAATCTTTGTTTCCTCAAAATCAGTAATGCCACATAATACTCCCTTTTCACTCTCATCATCTTTCTTTAAGGAATTCATCTGCTCATTAGATAATATTAAAACAGAAAAATCTATACCTTCTACTCTAATTTTTTTAGGTATATTCATTCACATCCTCCTACTATTTTCAAGGAATCAATAAATTTCTGAGAATCATTACCAAATAAACCAATTTGAATTTTTAAATTAACAATATCATCATTATCTATGACATTATCTCTTTTAATTCCAAAATGTTTTTCGTGAACCCTATATACTGCTTCTTGAAATTTATTTAAAAAATTATGATCATCCATAAATAATTCTCCTCTATTATAATATAATACAAAGAATTATAAAGTTATGGATTTTTTAATATTGAAGATAAAAGAAGAGGTAAATTATTTTTTTTGATTTTTTTCTAACATTTCATACCATTCATCAAATTCTTTTAATTGTCCTTCACTAATTGATTCTAATTCATAAGTATGAAATACTAAATCTCTAACATTTTCACAAATATCACAAAAATATCCATGTACAAACTCATTTTCCCATAACCATGTTTCATAAAGCATTATAGTATTTATAGGAATTTTTCTTAAGCATCCCCAACACTCATGCTCTTTTTTTGTTTTAACATGTTTACTCGAAAATAATGTATAACACATAATAATTTCCATAAATTAAAAAAGTGCCGAAGGGGGGATTCGAACCCCCAAGCCCATAAGGGCTACAGATTTTAAGTCTGCTGTGTAAACCGTTCCACCACTACGGCATAATTTAAAAGAACATATTTATAATATATCATATTTCAAATAAAAAGTCAATTACCAAATTTTATATTTTTCAACTCTTTCAGGATAAAGATAACCATTTCCATAATTAAAAAACAAACAGCAACACAAAATTCAAGTCTTATCCATGCTG
Organism: Methanothrix sp.; assembly: GCA_023229165.1. Classification (GTDB taxonomy): domain Archaea; phylum Halobacteriota; class Methanosarcinia; order Methanotrichales; family Methanotrichaceae; genus Methanothrix. The sequence goes on along the minus strand of JALNZQ010000205.1, from coordinate 3,192 downwards.
AAGATTCTGTACCAATCCAAACAATAAAACTATTCCATTCTTCTCTTGAAACATTACCCCTCAATCATATCTAAGTAAAGATTAGTATCACTTTTCATTGAATAAAAAAAACGTTCACCAAATTCTTCTATCAAAAGCTGTAAAAACTCTTCGTAACATTCTTCTTCATTAAAAAGTGGGCATATTCCATCTATATATTCTACAATATTATCTCTATCTATAGAAACAACAGTATCAATAGATTCACATTTTATATTATTACTAATTAAAAAATCAACCACTTTTTTTACAATATTTGTATTCATTTCTTTTTTTCCTTTCTATATAATTATACAATAAATTTGAAAGAAAATCAAGAACTATAATCTGCTAATAATAAGTTTTTAATATTTAAAATATTACAATTTATATTAAAAACTTCACTTGCTTTATTATCATTTAATTCGTAATTTGCTTCTTCTTTAGAATGAAGCCACCCTTTTAGACGGCCATATTCAACATTCAAAGCTAAAGCAAATTTCTGATTCATTCTAACATGAAGATTCCCATTCTTATATGCTTTCACTTCTAACAAAATTTCATTTTCTGAATAAAACTCTTCTGTTTTACCAGGTTCCCAATCATAACCCCAAGTAGACAATCTATTATCTACTGTATTAGATTTAAAACCAAGATTATGTGCTACAGTCAATAAATCTCTAATAAGCTCAGAACCATATTCACTTATTCTATATTTAGAAATAAATTCAGATATATAACGTCCCTCTAAAACAAGTCTATATTCAAGAGAAACATGTGAGGGTTTTTCTTCATTATATCTCCATCTATCGTTCTTGTAAATTTTTTCATTAGACTTATAATTAACTATATTTGCTTTACAAATTAATTTTTCATAAACTTGAATAAGCTGTTCATCAATATAATCATTAGCATTTTTTAAAACCCAAATTACCACAGAATAAATATTATCTTTAGTAAAATCCACATTACCATTTTCTTGCAATCTTTTTAATATTTTTTCTCTATTTTTTGTTGTAAGCCTATTTGTTAGTTCAGACATTCTCGAAATTATTTCATGCCAATACAAATTCTTTAAACCAGACAATCTTTCTTTTAAAAGCTCTAATATTTTATCTGTTTCAATATTAAATTCTTTCAAAAGAGAAACATCAAGCTTACTTATACTATCATAATTATTTTTTATATTTATTACGTCCTGATTATAAAGTTCAACCATAGAACCTATATAATTTTCACCTACAACTAAAGAACCAAATTTGTTTTCTTTACTGTCTTTTTTCTTTTCTTCTAATCTACCTTTTAATCCTTTAAATTCTTCATTAAATAACCTTCTAAAAGAATCATCTTCATCATAATTTAAAACGATTCTAATTAAATTTACCTTAGCTCTAGCCTGCCTATCTTCAGAATTTAGAAAATCAAAATTACCAATTATCTCATATTCTACTTCTCTATATTCTATAGCTTGTTTTAATATTTCTGAATGAATCCATCTTTCAGGTAATACTAAATAAATTTTATGAGAATTAGATTCTCTTATAATCTTTTCAGACCAATTTTCATATTCTGAATAAGGAGGATTAGAAAAAGTAATATCGATATTCTTACTTATTAATGACTGTTCATAAAAATCAGTACCAATAACATAAATATCTTTATGAAGATTATTTAGTAATATTTTAGACTTTTCTATAGCATAAATATCTGAATCAAATTTTTCTTTTATTTTCGAAAGAACTTTACCACTACCAGCACCTATATCTAAAAAAGATTTAAATCCATTATAAGAATCATCTAAATCTTTAATAAGACAATCTATTATTTCATTTGTTGTTGGATAAAACTCAAAATCTTCTTGTGCAGCTTTTACTTCAACTACTAATTTATTCATAATCTATCCTTTTTATTAATTATATCATAAAATTAATGAAAAATCAAGATTCTATTTCCTTAAAACTTTTTTAACAACCATTTTTATTCCACCTCAACCTCATAGCAACGAAATACAACATACTTTGTTTTTGAACTATCTAAGTTCTTTTTAACTTTTTTGGCTTTTTCTAAAGTGATAGGATCAGATGAAACAGATATGTTTTTTAACATTAAAAATGATTCTTCATTACCAACATAATTATTTTATACTTTTTTAAAACCTGATTGCTCTAAAATTTTTATAGTATAATCTTTTTTATAAATATAAATATTATTAAGATAATTTTGATGTGCCTCTTTATTAAATATTACCATTTTCTTACCCATTCTTTAATAAGATAACGTACTCTATAATACCAACTAAATCTACCAAGTATAGGAGTATATTTACCACTCTTTTCACAGTTACATTTAGTACACATTGGCTGTTTATTTTTTAAATCTTCACTACCTTTTTTCCATTTAGGTAGCATATGATCTACTGTCATTAATAGCATTTTATCTGTATAAAGATCTACATGATCTTCAAAAGAACCATTTTTTTGTGTATATCTACGTTTGATAAGTCTTGTTCCTTCACAATGACAAGCAACACACCTTGTACCTTTATTAGCAAAAACTTTAAGTCTTTTATGATTTTTAAATCTAGTCTTAAGATCTTCAAGAGAATATTCTTCTATTATGTTGATCTTAATCCTTCTTCTTTTCTTACTCATTTTAAATGCTCCTAATAAAAAACATCTTATATTTTAATTATATCATAAAAATTAAAATAATTCAAGCTCCATCTGAATACCATTTCTTTCTTCTTTTCTTATATGATAATCAATTGTATTTTTAGCATTTTCCATTAAACCATTATTATCAAAATCACAACCATAAAAACCACAACAGCTATCTATATCTTCGCCTAAATTATTTATAATAGAATAACAAAAAATATCACCACGAATATACGTATCATAAAGTTTAACTTCTGAATCCAAAATCTCTATAATTTTAGATAACCTATCTTTATTTATAATTCCCCAACCATATTCTTCTTTAACTTTTGATTTACTTACAAAAATTATACCAACTTGTCCACTATCCCACCTATCATTAAAACCATTTGTATTCATTGTAATACCTGAATGATCATAAAGATAAAGTGGTAATGAAATATATTCTTTTGTATTTTTAGATATTTCTATTAATTCTTCTTTAGAAATACCATGATCTTTATCACCCAAATTATAT
>JALNZQ010000204.1 GCA_023229165.1 Methanothrix sp. | reverse complement strand
CCCTGCCAGGCCTGTTGGGCCGCGGAGATCTGCGAGACAAGAACGCTTCAAAGATGATGGCAGAGCGCGCTATTCTTTGTCCACTTTCTAATTTGGGGACATTTGGACGGATAGTAAAATAGCAATCATCGAGGAACAAGCATTGCCTCCGAGCTGAATTTTGCAGAATTAATACAAAGTTAACTTTTATAGTTTCAAAGATAAAAAATGGCAGGGAGCCGCAAAGATTTTCTGAGCAGGAGACTCCCTCTCGATATCCTCACTTGCAATGGCACTCTGCGTATGTCACTTCGTAGGTCTTGGGGTCCCGATATATCGTATTCAACTGGCACTTTTTGCCGGCTGAGCATTGACCCACGCATTTTCCTAGATTGTAGTCGTACTGGCACCTCGCCGGTTCAAGCGTCTTGAAGCAGTACCTGAATAGTCCTTTCCCGGCATCTATTACCCCGCAGACAATGGGATTGCCATTGGCATCCAAACAGTTGTCTCTAAGGCCTTTCGCCAACGCCTCTTCTTTGCTCAGACAGACACATCCCTTAGGACAAGCGAGAGCAGGAATCTGATAGCAGAATTTCGGATATCCACGAGGATCTTTGCCGCATTCCATCCTTTGGTTCTGGCAGAATTTATCGTATCCCAGCTTCTTGGCCTCTTCTTCTGTCAAGCATCTGCACTCTGCAGGACACGGGCTAGCAGCTGAGAAGCAATACAATGGCCGCTTATTCTCATCATAGCCGCAGGATATCTTTTGACCTGAGCAGGGACTGTAACCCATTTCTTTGGCTCTTTCCTCGGTTAAGCAGCTACAGCCCTCGGGGCATTTGGCCTTGAAGCAATACTTAAGAAGCATAGCCCCAGTAGGTGACTTCTCTTCACCGCAGGGAGCCGTTGTGCACATCTGATAATTTCCTTCGCCGAATAGCTCCTTTGCCTTAGCCTCGGTGAGGCACTTGCAGCCCTCAGCGCAGGGCTGAGCGCATGCAGACCAGGGCATCAGTGCAAGGGCAGCCAACAAAACGAAAAGCAGAGATGCTCCGAACCATTTTCCTATTTGCATTTTATTCATCTCCTATGAAGTGGATTTCTGGCAACAACAGATTGCGGGGATTTGTGGATCGAGCGGAAAACACACTCTTTATTCATTATAGTATCACTGCGATTATTTATCAAGCTTTTCCCTGTTTTACATGAAAAATATCAGTAGGGCATATACTTTGCCGCCGTATGCTTCAAGCCGCCTGCGAAAAAAATGGCCGTGAATGGCGCGAAGGCCTGGCTTCAATCGCTTATCTCATATCGGTATGAAACCATTCTCCATAGCTATATGCTGGCCACCAGGGCTCAAGATATAATCTATAAAGGCCTTGGCACCGGGCGAGGGTACTCCCAATGTGACAAAGTAGAGCTTTCTGGCCAGCGGATATGCACCACGTTTTATGCTCTCAATCGTGGGCTCGACGCCGTCCAGAGAAATCACCTTAGTATCTCCCCTCATGACAAAGCTGTATCCCATATAGCCGATGGCGTTGTCACTGCGCTGTGTGCTGAACTTGACCTCAGAGCTCTCCCCCGCATCATAGGATACAGCAGGAGTCTCCGCCTCCCGGCTTCCCATTATGATCTCATTGAATGTGTCTCTGGTTCCTGAGCCGGCCCGTCTGCCGATGACGAATATTTCCGTGTTCGGCCCGCCCAGCTCTTCCCAGTTGGTTATGACTCCGGAGTAGATCTGTTTAACCTCATCTTTGGTGAGTGCTGTTACTCCATCGTCATAAACAGCTGGACTTACTACCAGGCATATGGCATCAAATCCCACCGGCTGCTCAATAAAACGTACCGTTGGCGACTCATATCTCTGCCGCTCTTCCAGTTGGATCTCTCGGGAGCTCATGGCAATATCCGATCTGCCCTCGGCTACGTCCACGATGCCTACACCGCTACCTCCTGATTTTACGTTAACGGTGTAGGTGTCCTGCATCATATTGAACTCCTCGGCAGCGAGCTCTGCCATGGGCATGACCGTGCTGGACCCCGAGACTGCAACCGTCACCTCTCTGGCTTCACTGGACACTCCCGCCAGGATAAAAAACAGCAACAATATCAATAGCATGCTTTCGGCTCTCATCATGGCATGGTTTGCCATACTATTATAAAAGGAATTTTGCCCGAAAATTAGATTGGAATAAAACCCTCTTCCGCTGCGATCTTCTGGCCCTGTGGCCCTCGTACAAAATCTATGAATGACTGAGCCCCGGCAGAGGGCTTTCCGAAGGTATAGAAGTAGAGATGCCTGTGCAGCTCATAAAGATCCAATTTTATGTTATCATAGTTTGGCATGAATCCATTAAAGGCTATGCCATGAACGCCGTTACCCAAATAGTTGAAACCCAGATATCCTATTGCCTTATCGCTTCCTGATATGGCTGTCTTGACCTCGGCCCCGCCCATGGCCACGGTATCAACGCCCGGCGTCTCGGCATCTCCGCTGCCTAAGACTTCCTCATTGAAGTTGTCACGGGTCCCTGAACCTTCTTCTCGAGATATCACGTAAATTTCTGTATCCGGGCCGCCAACCTCCTTCCAGTTGGTGATGTTTCCAGAATAGATATCTCTCACCTGCTGCCTGCTTAATCCCTTAACGCCCGCCAGATAAACCTCATCACTCACCGCCAGGCTGATGCCATCCTGCCCGACCAAGAACTCCTCAAAAGAGTCGCCAAATCTTTGCCTTTCGCCATCAGTTACCTCACGCGAGGCCATGGCTATGTCATTCTTGCGCTCGGCAATGCCCAGAATTCCAGCTCCCGTCCCACCGGCTGAAACCGTCACCACATAATCCTTTTGCAGGACATTGAATTCCTCTGCCGCAACCTCGGCCAGGGGCATCACGGTTGATGATCCTGAGACGGTAACATCACTGGCCGATGCCGACCAGGGTATAACGAAAGCCTGCAAAGCGATTAACAAGATGACTATTATTTTTCTAATGCTCCCCACCAGCAGGAAGTGTATCGTCAAAATATGTAAAGCTTATCGTCGCAGTTTGCTGTCTTTTTAAATAAACTGAGTAAATCAAAACCAGTCGTACAGATCTGCAGATCATACTCTTTCGTATAGGGTAGTCCTCTGGACCGCTCTCTTTCCCCGTCCTTCTATCAACTCTATCAGCTCCGCCGCAGAGATGCTGGGTGCCTCCCGGGCATTGCGGGCAATTCCCTCATCCATGAGCGTTCCTCCCAGGTCGTTTGCCCCCCAATCCAAAGCCGCCGCAGCGGCTTCGCGGCCCAATTTTGTCCAGCTCGCCTGGATGTTGGTGACGTTGGGATAAAGAGCAACCCTGGCCAAAGCATGCATCTTCAGACGATCCAGGAGATCGGCACCTTTGGCAATCTTGCCCAGCATATTATTATCAGGAATAAAGGGAAGCAGAACCATCTCTGTAATCCTTCCAGTCTCGCACGAAATCTCTTTTAGGATCTGCAAGTGCCGCAGGCGATCTTCTAAGCTCTCTACATGGCCAAAGAGCATTGTCGAGGTGGTTGGAATTCCCAGCAAGTGGGCAGCCGTGATTATCTGCCGCCACTCCTCTACCTTCAGCTTATCCGGGCATATCTTCTGCCGCACCGCGTCAACAAGAATCTCAGCAGCCGTGCCGGGCATGGAACCAAGGCCGCTTCTTTTTAGCTCCCGCAGTGCCTCTTTCACCTCAACGCGGGAGTTTCGGGACATGTGCAGCACCTCCATGGGCGAGTAGGCATGCAGATGCATCCTGGGAAAGTCGCGATGTATGAGCTCTAATATCTGGCAGTAATCCTCCAGACGCATTTTTGGGGCGAGCCCTCCTTGCAGGCATATCTCCGTAGCCCCCAGCCGCTCTGCCTCGCTGGTGCGCTCTAAAATCTGCTCAGGCGTGAGGAAATAGATAATACCATGCTTGAAAGAGCAGAACCGGCAGGTTCCTGTGCATTCATTGGTGAAGTTGATATTTCTGTTTATGACAAAAGAGACGTCATCCTGGCAGCTCTTCTCCCGCAGTGCATTGGACAAGCGAAATAGGCGCAGGGGCTGTTGCCACAGCCTTTTTAGCTCATCTTCATCCGAGATCATCAGGATTTTCACTCTCCCCAAGCCTCACATCCGGGCCGCTCTTATGCCGGGCAGGCCTCGCTCTTGGCAGTGCTTGCCATTCTTCGTTCTTTCGGAATCTGGGAGACAAGCTTGCCATGTGAGTATAGACCGCATCCAAGCACATCCCCTCTATAAAATACCACCACATAGCCTATCTCGCATTCCGATTCGAAGACCTGGCTGCCCCCTTCCAGGAAGATCATGGCCTCTTTCCGATTCAGATGAATAAGGTTTTTGGTGGCGAATCTGCCGAAGATCTGCAGAGCTGAAGTGGTGGGCTTCCACGGACGGTCTTTGCAGCTCATGATGCGCATTCCAATGGTCTCGTAGCTGAGCCGAGGAAGATCGACATCGCTAATGGCCCATATGCTCTGAGCTTTCCTGAAAAATTTGCAGTCTTCAAACGCCTGCTCTGAAATGCCGAACCGGTCTTGCCACAGCTTCGCTATGATTGACCTGTCCAGCGGCTCGAATATATTTCTAATTCTTGATGATCTTGGCGACATAAAAACCTCCCGTGTCGTTGATATGAGGGTAGTAGCGGGCGGTGCACGACAGTTCATCGTTTAGTCTTTTGCCGTTCCACTGCGTTATTCCCGGACATTCCTGAAGGCCTGGAATGCAGACCTTCTCCAATCGGAACTCCTCCGCTTCCCCCAGTGCCTCCTGCACCACCAGCTCGTTTTCTTCCGGGGCGTAGGTGCAGGTGGAGTAGACCACGACTCCACCCGGCTTGGTCAGACGCAGGGCGTTTTTGAGAAGGCCGATCTGCAGTACCCCCAAATCCAGGGATCTTTCCCGGCTGCATCTGGATATGACCCCCGGCCCTCTTCTCTCCCGGCCCTCGCTGGAGCAGGGGGCGTCCACTAGGACCCTGTCGAAG
>JALNZQ010000203.1 GCA_023229165.1 Methanothrix sp. | reverse complement strand
GACCGCCGACTTCTGGCAAGCGCAGTTCAACCAAGAAGTGCATTTTGAGGGTTGCCGAATTCCTTGACTTATCCTTCAATAATGGCCAGTTCTCCAAAGATGTCTTCTTCGACGACGCTCAAATCAACGGCAACCTCTCACTCTACCGCACCAAGTACGACAAGCTCAACATCCGCTGGTCGAGTATCCATGACCTGTCTTATGATGACACCGCCTACTACCTCTTGATAGAGAACTTCAAAAAGCAGGGCTTCACCGACGACGCCAGCGAATGCTACTACTCTTATCGCTACAAACATATGTGGGAGCTTCTCTCCCAGGGCAAAGTCGATAGCTGGTTCTTCGACCTCCTGGCCTGGGCAACCAATGGCTACGGCCTGCGCCCGGTGAGGCCCCTGGGATGGTCGGTTCTCTTCATCCTGCTGGGTGGTGCATTCTTCTTCGCCACCAAGAGCATCAGCAGATCAAAAGGCTCGGAGCCATCCGGAAATAGACGGCGCGCCATTCGTGGCAAAGATAGCCCGCAGCGCGTAAACGAAGTCTCCATCTGGGAGGCCCTCCTGCTCAGTGCCACCTATTTTACCTCTGGCGCCAGCGCCATCATCTCCTCCGTTCCCGAGGAATTCAGTCCTCTAGGCAGATCGAGATACGTGGTCGTGATTCTCAGGCTGCTGGGATGGGTATTCTTCGTGCTGTTCCTTACATCTCTGGGCAAAATAGCTTAAAGCCGCGGCAGAGCCATCTGTCCATTTTCATTTTATAATTGCCAATATTATTAACCGCAGAGACGCAGAGTTCGCAGAGACGCGAAATCTACTTTATTACCAGCACTTGAAAAGAATAACATATTTGCTTCTGAGTAATAGTCGTCTCCGTTCGTTCGTCCTCCGCGCGCTCTGCGACTCTGCGATATAATTTCGTAAACCCCTGGTATAATCATCATCTCCATAATTCAATCAATTTTGTGCTTGAGGTCGAAGACGCGAAGTTTCGATAAGAGAAGGACAATTCTTGCCAGACCCGTATTGATTTTCCGCTTAACCGATGACGCATATACCGGCTATCTCGCTTTGCCTTCACCAGGATCGTGCCTGGATATGGCCAGCCATCTGGCCAGCATCTCGGCCAGCTCTCTCGGCTGGACCGGCTTGGCGATGAAATCGCTCATACCCGCCTGGAGACATCTCTCCCGATCGGCCTGCATGGCGGAAGCGGTCATGGCGATGATGGGAATGCTCGGATTAAGAGCAGGGGACTCTTTTTGGCGGACGGCTCGAGTGGCCTCGAAACCGTCCATCTCGGGCATCTGGCAGTCCATCAGCACCAGATCGTAGGCAACGGTCTGCATCGCCTTGACCGCTTCTCGCCCGTTGGCCACCACATCCGTCCGGAAGCCCAGCCTTTTTAGCATGGCCAGGGCGACTTTCTGGTTTACGGGGTTGTCCTCCGCCAACAGGATGCGGACCTTACCAGGCAGGTCGAGGGCCGGGCCGGCTGCCGTGGGCATGGTTTGGCCCAGGCTGGCAATCGATTCTGCACGGTGTGCCATCTTCTCGAACCTGGCCGTGAACCAGAATGTCGATCCGACTCCCTCAATGCTCTTTGCTCCAATCTTGCCGTTCATCATCTGGGCCAGTTGTTTGGAGATGGCAAGACCCAGGCCCGTTCCGCCGTATTTGCGTGTGGTGGAGCCGTCTGCTTGCGTGAAGGGAGTGAACAGAGCCTTTAATCGGTTGGCCGGAATGCCGATGCCGGTATCGCTGACCGAAAAGCGAAGCGTGACATATCTCTCCTCCACACACTCCACGCTCACCCGAATCACGATCTTGCCCCGGATTGTGAACTTCACGGCGTTGCCTCCCAGATTGGCCAGAATCTGACGCAGCCTCCCTGCATCGCCTCGCAGCTGCATAGGCACGGCCGGTTCCACCTGGCATTCTAGCTCCAACCCTTTTTCCTGGGCGCTCCTGGCCAGGAGATCGGTTGTATACTTCAGCACGTTGGCCAGGTCGAAGTCTCGCATCTCCATCACCAGCTTGCGGGCCTCAATCTTGGAGAAATCCAGGATATCGTTGACGAGTGCCAGCAGCGCTTCGCCGCTGCTATGGATGGTTTGGGCATATTCCTGTTGTTCGCTATTCAAATCCGTGTCCAAGAGCAATTCGGTCATGCCTATGACGCCGTTCAAGGGCGTGCGGACCTCATGGCTCATGTTGGCCAAAAATTCGCTTTTGGCGGCGTTGGCCTTTCTGGCAAGTGTCGTCAATTCATTGGCCTTGGCAATTGACTGCTCTAATTGCCGATTTGTCTTTTGCAGCTCCTCCTCCGCCCACTTGCGCTCGGTTATGTCCCGGATGATTCCCACAATAAACTTGTTCCCGGAAATGTCCGTATACAATGTCTTCTTGGTTATTATGGTGCGATCGATCCCCTGAGAATCAGTAATTGTCTCCTCATTCACGTTCTCTTTTCCCGTCTCAAAGACCAGCTCGTCCTTCTCCAAGAAAACGGAAACTTGCTCCGCCGGGAAGAAGTCGTAGTCCATCTTTCCTATGAGCTCCTCACAGCTGCGGCCCGCTAATGCACACAGAGCGTTGTTCACCAAAACAAATTGATGATGCCGATTCTTGACGAATATGGGATCGCCTATGGAATTGATTATCTTGTCCAGGTAGTCCTTGGATTCTTGCAGCTCTTCTTTTGCTCTCTTGTTCTCGGTGATGTCGCGAATGGATTCTATGGCACCCAGGCGCTTTCCTTTGGCATCGAAGATCGGTGCTCCCTTTGCCCATACATGTGCCCCTTTGCCACCGAACAATGCCGGGGTAAATACTTCTGCGTAGATGGTGTTCCCTTTTCGTTGCACATATTGATAGTTGGATGCAATTTCTTTATCGTCCTTATCTAATAGATCCAGTAACTGCCGCCGTCTTTCACCATAGAACGGGACTGCATAAGCATGATCTCCTTGCCCGATCATATCCTTCTTGTTGACCCCGGTCATCTCCTCCATGGCCCTGTTCCAGGCGATTACCTTTCCTTGCAGATCGATGACAAAGGTTGCATCGGGAAGAAACTCAATAATCGCTGCCAGCTTGCTTTCCGATTCCTGCTCGGCATCATCCTTTTGCTTTTGCTTGGTGATGTCGGACAAGAGCCCGGTTATTCCCAATGCCCGACCATGTTCGTCGATCTCAAGCCGACTGGAGGTTCTTACATGTCTGTATTGATTGCGGTTGTCCCGTATGCGGAATTCGTAAGTCTCAAGCTTGCCTTGCATCGTTTTGTAGAAACTGCCTTTCAGGCCGGGCAGGTCCTCGGGATGAATGAATCCCGCAAAGTTCTCTCCAATTACTTCTTTAGGCTTGTATCCCAGCAATTGTTCCACTACAGGACTTACGTAAATGATGAGACCTGCGTTGTCCAGGGTAAAGATAACATCGTTGAGGTTCTCTACAAGGGTTCGATATTTTTCTTCCGACCTTTTCAGTGACTCTTCCACGATTTTGTGTTCTGTGATATCTATCAGAAATCCCTGGTAGGATGAAGCCATATTATTCGGGTCATTTATGGCACTGGCCTGGATGGAAACCCAGACTGTGCTCCCGTCTTTGCGAAATAGCTCTGCCTCGAAGTTCTTCACACTGGCCGTTTCTTCCAGGAGGCGATGAAACTCCCGTTGCCGGAAGGGATCGACAAAAACCTGCCTATCGATGTCTGTAATGGTATTTATCATATCCTCCGGAGAATTGTATCCTAATATGCGAGCAAGAGCAGGGTTGACCATCGCATAGCGTCCTGCCGCAGATGTCTGATAGATTCCTAATACCGCACTCTCATAGATGGATCGGGAAATCTCCTTGGCTCGCCTCCAATCGTTTTCCATTTGGATCTTCCTACCATTTTCAGATCATATTGGACAACTAATAGACTATGATATACTTTAATCTGATGGATTTCTCGATCAGTATCTTATTCGTTATTTCCCAGGACATTTGACGCAAAACTGAGGCTATTTTCTGAAACGAAGCAAAAAATATTTACCACCATTCCCCCATATGTCTGGCCATGAGATATCTTATACTTTTGGCGCTGGTCCTGCTGCTCACCAGCTCTGGAGCGCTCGGCCAGGCAAACAATACCTCTTTCGATGAATTGATGACTTCTGCCCTGCAATCTCTGGTGGTCGACTCCTCTGCCAGGCTCGAATCCTACCGCTTTTCCATGGAGATGGAGCAGAAGGTAGATCTGGTCAACCTCTCCTCGGGCGATGCTCAAAAGATCTACACTCGCTCACTCGGCTACGGCATGGCCAACATGACCGATCGCTCACTAAAGCTTTCCATGGCCGCCCTCACATATGCAAAGGACGATGAGGACAACACCAGCGCCATTGCGCTGGAGGAGTATCTTATCAACGACACTCTTTACCTCAAAGTGGATGGAAACTGGACGGCCATGAAGATGCCCGGCGTGGCTGATGCCTGGTCAGCGCAGAACACAATGACTCAGCAGCTTGAAATGTTCAAAAAGTCTCGTCTCTCTCTGATTGGCTCGGAGATGGTGGGGGGAGTGGACTGCTACAAGGTCCGGGCAGAGATGGATATGGGCACGATGGCAGATCAGCTCTCTGGAGATGTGACATCCCTTGTGCCTATGCAGAGCATGAACTTCACCGAACTCTTCCGCAATATGGCCCCCCTGGACGTTCACTATTGGATCACGAAAGATACTCACCTTCTCAAGAAGACGGACGTAGTGGAAACGTTCACCGTTACCCCGCAGTCTTTAGGCCTGCAGGCTAACGAATCCGGGGACCAGGAAATGAGAATAAATTCTGAGGTCTCCATGCTCTTCGAGGGGTTCAATGAATGCGTAAATATCGAGCTTCCTGTCGAGGCGAAGAAGGCCCAGTCTTTCTCCCTGGGTCTAATCGCCTCCAAAGAAGCAGTTCCAGTTGTCCCGGATGGCAATGAGACGATGACCAAAAATATTGCTACTCAGGCCGCCGCGACCG
>JALNZQ010000202.1 GCA_023229165.1 Methanothrix sp. | reverse complement strand
CGCGTGCGCTACGCCCCGGGGAAGCATACGAGATCAACGGGCTCATAGCCCGGCTCTATGCAGAAAAATGGGGTGCGATGGCCGAGAAAAGAGAGATCGTCCCGGATGATGAAGGGCTCATTCGCGAGGCCATTTTATCAAACATCGATGCAGATATGATCATAATAATCGGAGGGACCTCAGTGGGTGAGAAGGACTATGCTCCGCGCGTGCTGGAAGAGAATGGCGAGCTCTTCGTGCACGGGGTGCGTCTGCAGCCGGGAAAGCCTACCGCTATCGGAGTCGTGGCCGACAAGCCAGTGGTCTGCCTGCCCGGCTATCCGGTGGCTGCGCTCTTCGATCTCTATCTATTCGTGCGGCCTGCCCTGCAAAAGATGGGCCGTCGCTGCGACCGACAGCCGATAGTCTCGGCAAAGCTGGCGAGAAAGATCCCCTCTCGACCGGGATACTTGAGTCTGGTCAGAGTGACCCTCAAGAACGGACAGGCCGAGCCCATCATGATCTCGGGGGCGGGCATCCTCAGCTCTGTGGCCAGGGCGGACGGCTTTGTGGTCGTATCTGAGGAGAAGGAGGGCCTGGAAGCAGGGGAGACTGTGGAGGTGATGCTGTTTGAATAATAGGCTTGACCTCTGCATCACGGGCGGGAAGAATTCTCTGCCCCCCCAATCTGCGATAAAGGCGGAGATTTCTTAGGCTTCGCGATCCGGTGAAGAGCTCAAACCTAGCCGCATCCGGGTGCATCTTCTCTGCCTCCATCAGCAGGCGAGTGCCTATCCCTTGGTTCTGCCATTTTCACTGCGTCCTCAACGGCGGCCTGGGCGATCTCAGGTTCGAGAATCATTGTTCATTCACCCTCATGATCACGATAAAGAGACAGAAGCTCGCTCAACTCATTCTTCTGAATAGTGCGGAGAATTTCACTCACGCCGGGACTTCTCCCGCATTCCCCACGATTTAACATACACCGGTGCCTGGGCAAGCTCGTGCATCATGCCATAGGATCTGCCGGAGGGATAATACTCCACCCCCAACTGAATCCTGCCTGCGGTTTTTTCCCCGGCCATGTGCTCTATGAAGGCCAGGGCCAGGTCAATTCCGGCGGAAACGCCGGCTGATGTCCAGACCCTTCCGTCCCGCACCACTCGATCCTCCACCACAACCACGTCGCCTAATTCCCGTAGCCGTTCGAGGGATGCCCAGTGGGTGGTGGCTTTCCGGTTGGTGAGCAGACCGGCCCGGTGAAGGATGAATGTGCCGGTGCAGACAGAGAGCACCGCTCGGCAATGCTTTGCCTGGTCGGCCACGAATTTAACCAGAGCGGGATTGTCTACCTCCCGGCGCGTGCCCTGCCCTCCCGGAACAAGGAGAAAATCAAGGGGAGGACAATTCGAGAAGGCGACATGGGGATTTATGGCCATGCCTTTATCGCAGACTACGGCGGCGAGGCTCTGCGCAACCATGAGGCAGTTCTCGGGCCCTGCAGCATGCTTGCTCCAAAAAGATATCATCTCCCAGGGCCCGACCAGATCCAGCTCTTCCAGCCCCGGAAAGATTAAAAATCCGAAATTCATGCGCCCAGCTCCTAGGGCATTTGGGCCATCATCTTTTTTATATACTCCACCTTGAACAGCCCTCGGTTCTCCTTCAGCTTCTCCTTGAGAACTGATCCGTGCTCCTTGAGCCATTCGAACTTTGTGCATGAGTCCAGATCGCTGCAGAAGCTGCATAGCTCGTAGCCCCTCTCCCGGGCGCAGATCCTAATGGTGCAATCGGGAGGGCCTCCACCGTTCTCGCATCCGGCGCAGCAGGCATACTTTGCCATCCAGTCCAGGCCTCTGTCCATGGCAGTCCAGTCGATGACCTCCCCCCCAGGCACAAAAGGAGACCACATGGGGATCTGGCAGTCTACAATGTGCTTTTTTGTCCGGGCAGCAGTCTCTGCCACCGTGCCGCTTCCCAGGGGGCATGAACCGCAGACGATGCCGCAAGGTCCGGCTTGACTTTTAATTTTGTCCAAGGCATCTTCCATAGTACAGAAGTATATCACTCTGAAATATTTATACTATTCTTTTTCGGGCTATTAGGATAACTTTGCACCCAGTCTATTCTCGCGAAATCGGCTCCGATTGGATGGCGAGAAAGCTCCCTCGCGACCGGGCTACTTGAGTCTGGTGAGTGAAGCACTCAATAACAGGGGGTTGAGCTCATCATGATCTCAGGGGCAGGCATCCACAGCTTTGTGGCCAGATCGGACGGCTTCGTGCTGGTGCCCGAGGAACGGTAGGGGATCGAGGATGGTGCGGCGGCGGAAATAATGATGATGTTTAAGCAGTCTTTATATAGAAGTTCAAACAACATATAGCTGTTAAATTAGAATTTGTTGAGGTAATTAATGTCTGGACAATTCAGTGGCACACCCATATACATTCTCAGAGAAGGCAGCCAGAGGACCGCCGGAAGAGATGCACAGAGATCGAACATCATGGCAGCTAAGGCCGTTGCTGGCGCAGTGAGGACCACTCTCGGCCCCAAGGGCATGGACAAAATGCTGGTAGACACCATGGGCGACGTTGTGATCACCAATGACGGCGTTACCATTCTTAAAGAGATGGATATCGAGCATCCCGCGGCCAAGATGATGGTGGAGATTGCCAAGACCCAGGACCAGGAAGTCGGGGATGGCACGACCACTGCTGTTGTGCTGGCCGGAGAATTGCTCAAGCAGGCCGAGGAGTTGCTGGAGCAAGAGATTCACCCTACTGTAATTGCGGCAGGATACAGAGCTGCGGCAGACAAGTCAATGGAGATTCTCCAGGGGCTGGCCATAAAGGTCTCGGCAAAAGATGAAGATCTTCTCAGGAAGATCGCCGTCACTGCCATGACCGGCAAGGGCTCTCAATCTGCTCGCGATGAGCTGGCTGCCATGGCGGTTCAAGCAGTCCAGTCGGTAGTGGACGAGGATGGGACTGTCGATACCGACAACATCACCGTAGAAAAGAAAGTAGGGGGCGGAATCACTGACTCCATGCTTGTGAGCGGAGTGGTCATTGATAAGGACCGGCTTCACCCCAATATGCCCAAGTCCGTCACCGCTGCCAGGATCGCTCTCCTGAACGCTGCCGTGGAGATCGAGAAGACAGAGGTTGATGCCAAGATTCAGATCACCTCTCCGGATCAGCTGCAGGCTTTTCTGGATCAAGAGGAGAACATGCTGAAGGGCATGGTCGATAGGATCGCGGCCACTGGCGCCAATGTACTGTTCGTCCAGAAGGGCATCGATGATCTGGCCCAGCACTTCCTGGCCAAGGCCGGTATCTACACCGTACGCCGTGTCAAGAAGAGCGACATGGAGAAGCTGGCACGAGCCACAGGCGGAAGGGTTGTCACCAGCATCCACGAGATCTCTAAGGAAGACCTGGGCAAAGCTGGCCTGGTCGAGGAGAGAAAGGTCTCGGATGAGAAGATGACCTTCGTTGAAGATTGCAAGAACCCCAAGTCAGTATCCATCATCCTGCGGGGCGGAACTGAGCACGTGGTCGATGAGCTGGACCGGGCCATGGAGGACGCTCTGCGCGTCGTAGGCGTGGCTGTGCAGGACAAGCTGCTTGTTGCCGGCGGCGGCGCACCTGAGGTAGAGCTGGCTCTGAGGCTTCGAGCTTATGCCTCCACAGTAGGAGGACGCGAGCAGCTGGCTATTGAGGCCTTTGCCAATGCCATGGAGGTCATACCCAAGACCCTGGCCGAGAATGCAGGCTTAGACCAGATCGATTCCCTGGTGTCTCTAAGAAGCCAGCATGAGAAGGGCGTCAAGACCTCCGGCCTGGACATGGACACCGGTAAGCCCGTGGACATGCTGAAACTGGGAGTTGTTGAGCCTTTGCGGGTCAAGACTCAGGCCATCAACTCTGCAGCCGAGGCAGCCATCATGATTCTGAGAATCGATGATGTCATCGCCTCCAAGTCCGGCGGACCGGGCGGAATGCCCGGAGGCGCAGGCGGCATGCCCGGCGGCATGGGCGGAGAGGACTTCGAGTAGAGTCCTAGCACCCATTTTATCTTTTCTTTTTTCCTAGAGAGAATCAGAGACAATTTAAGTCAAAGTCAATTTTCTCATTGCCAGCGAGCTATGGCTTTTGATGAATAGGCAAAATTATCTATTTCTTCGCCTCTCAAAAAGGAGAGCAAACGGAAGGCCACAATATGAGAGTCTCAGTAATCCTTGCCCACCCCAGTCCGGGAAGCTTCAATCACGCCATCGCACAGACAGCGGTGCAAGCGCTTGTGCAGAGCGGCCATCAAGTCGCTTTTCATGACCTCTACCGGGAATCCTTCGATCCCATCCTTTGCTCTGCAGAGATTGCCAAAGATGCGCCGCTTGACGACATGATCCGGGTTCACTGCCTGGAAACTGCAATGGCAGAGGGGATAATAATAATTCATCCCAACTGGTGGGGCATGCCTCCCGCCATCCTCAAAGGCTGGGTAGACAGGGTCATGCGGCCCGGCCTTGCCTATGAGTTCCAGGAAGGCGACGGCGGCGAGGGAGTGCCTCGCGGACTGCTTCGGGTCAGGCGGGCACTCGTCTTCAACACTTCCAACACGCTTCCCGAGAGAGAGCAAAACGCTTTTGGCGATCCTCTGCAGACAATTTGGAAGAACTGCATCTTTGGCCTATGCGGCGACGCAGACTTTCACCGCAAAACTTATTCCGTGGTAGTGACCAGTACTCATGAACAGAGATTAGCCTGGTTGGATGATGTCCGGGCGATAGTTGACGAAAATTTTCCAGGATAAAGCTTGCAGCCATCTTATCTAGTAACAGGTATCAATCCGATAGCCGAACATTTGACTCGCCGTCCAGCTGTATTCCTTGACGGTCATTTCCGTCTTGCCTCTCACGGCTTTGAAGTAGAGCTACCTGAGAGAAAATAGATATACTAGGAGGAGATTGGCAATGAAGGCGTCACGTGGCATATACCGGGCGGCTCGGACAGCCCGAGATATCGAAATCCTGGGTTCGCGGTAGATTATGATATGGCTGACAAAAACCGAAAG
>JALNZQ010000201.1 GCA_023229165.1 Methanothrix sp. | reverse complement strand
CTTCTGTCCACTGCATCCAGAAAGGTCTCTGCGCACTGAGGCGCGATGCACAGCAAGCATTCCGAGCCGTCCATAGCTCGCTCTGCCAGATACTTCAGGTCTTTATCGCGCAGCTTCTCCAGCCGGGACGCAAAGTCGTCCTTGTCGGTTATGCGGTAGCTGGAGATAGATGTGAGCAGGCTGCCGGAGGCTTCCGGCTCCATGCATGGTACCAGCTTCCTCAAGATCGATATATCCTTTTTGTTGAGTTTTTTCATCGTCATCACCTGGACACTGTTTTCTTATTTATTCCCAGAAGTATCTTTCCTGCGGATGAGATTTATCCACCAGATGCGCTCGGGCTGTCATTCCTCCACTCACCCCATCGTCCCCGCTGGCCTCTGCATCTTCTCTCTGATCCCCGCGAAGCAGCAGGTAGGTCAGCGCCGAGAGCGAGCCGAGCGTGCCTCACCTCCCACCACTGGGAATCCTGGTCCGAATGCCTCCTCGGAAGTGATCTTGATCTGCATAGCTCATCCAAAGCATTTCGCAGGTCTCCGAGAAATGCCGAGGCTCGCTCAGAGTAGAAGCTAAAGACCTATCTAAATTTAGAGAAGAGGTGAATCAAAAAGTGTTGTCTCGCCCTCACATTGGTCTGTGAGAGCAGACACCATTGGCTTTCATTTAAGGTGTATATCTCCAGAGCCTACCCCCTGACGCTACAGCGTATAACTGTCCCCCTCCTGCATAGATACTTTTTAAAGGTTTATTGAGTTGAGCGGTATCAATCTTTGTCCAGTCGTCGGGATCAGGATTTCCCCCCCATTTGTATATATCGTTCCCGGACGGTGATAGACCATAGAGGGTTTCTCTTACATTATAAGATCCAGATTCAACTATGCAGTCAATTGCCCACATCTTTCCAGAATAGCCAACCTGATCCCATGCGTCACCACCTTGGTAATGCCAAAGGGTTCCAACGGTGGGATCAACTGCAAAGACAGATGGGGCACTTGCCCCCAACCCTGCATAAATCGATGACGCTGGGCCGCCAATCTTTTTCCACGTCATTTCCCCAAAACCTTTGGGATACATCGAGACACTTTGTCCATTTGTAGCAATTTTATATATGTAACCATACGTTTCGCCAACCGGACTGCACATTTGGCACCCACCTGCCGCAAATGCCCTGCCCCGACCATTTTCTATTAACTTAAACGACGTGCCTGTATATTCATAGAGATCTCCGTTTGGAGATTTTGTAGAATAGAGCTTCTTTCCTCCTCCGATAAGGGTCAATGCAGCTCCGCCAGGGAGAATTTCCCAGTTATCAGGAGCTATGTATCGAGAAGTCGTCATTCCATCTGAAGACAATCTATATAGGCCCTCGCCGGATGATACAAAAGATCTCGCTGGGCCGCTAGCTCTTGTCCAGCCATTTGATTGAGCATTATATGAATATAAGTCTCCCGTTGCTTTTTCTGTTGCAAAGAGCCGTGCAGTGTTATCCTGAAGATTTTGGTCAACTACAACTATACCCACTTCCTTATCCCAAACCTTATCCCATCTAGCTTGGGACCCGAAGGACAAGAACACAAGTCCCACCAAAAAAACGGCCATCAGTCTCTTCATAAAATATCACCTAATAGTACTTCATGATCAATCATATAAAATATTCGGCGAGTTTTCTCTGGGTGGAGCTGGAGAGGGTACCCATGGGCAGAGTGGTGGCCCCAGTCTGGATCGCCTTTCCAGGCGCGACTCTATTTTCTCGTTAGCTCATATTCCTAAAAATATTATATTAATCGCTACAGTGGCAGCGGATCGGGACAGTGCTTCACCCCCGGCGGGCAAACGCACTGTCCGTTATCGCATATTTTCCAGTACGGGCATCCGCCACAGCATTCGGCAATCTTTATGCACCGGTCATTGCATTCCCTGGTGCCTTCAGGACAAATGCATCTACCGTTACTGCATATTCTGCCCTCCTGGCAGCCGCCGCAGGGAGTTGATACTATGCACTGACCATTGCAGTCCGTTGTGCCGCTGGGGCAGACGCACTTGCCGCTGCTGCATATCCTTCCATTGGAGCACCCGCCGCAGTAACCGGTCAGATCAGGGCATGCGCCATCGCATTTCTTTGCACCCGCCAGATCGACGGATTCGTTAATCCCCCGCAAGTCGGCAGGAGCCGTCGATCCCTTTTGTATCCATCCCGCGAAGACCCTACCTTTTGCCGGGCCATCAGGCCAGTACTGCGATCGGTTATCTCCGTAGGTGAACCAGATCCGGCCACTGCCCCATTTTGCGTCTTGCGTCCAGGAGATACTGGTGTTGTTGAAGAACTTCGCTTCGATGATAGGGTCTCCTTCGTAGCGGACCTCTTTTCCCCAGGAAACGAGCATGACGCCAGGCGCTGCCCACTGCCCCGACGTTTCTTTCACATTTGTCGCATACAGTCCGTCCCAGCCCATGGTATTATTCATTGCAGTATTATTATCCGCTATTGCACCACCAAGGACGGATGCGACAAGGGCAAATAATAGTAGCATACAAATTGAAGACTGCCGTTTTTTCATAATATCCCACCTGACCGTTTGAGCCATACCATTATTTTTATAAGCAAATATATCTTGCGCCGCAATCTTCTCAGAATATTGAATTGAACACCAAAGGATTAGATTCATATGATTGCGACAAGATTAATATGAGCATAGCACTTAATTAACTATTGTGATGTGGGGAAAAATGATCGCAGATTTGAGGGTCCAATGCAAATGAAGTCGCCATGTGAGCAGATCGTATGGGATATACTGCCCAGCATCAGGGCAGCGACCGCTGAAGAGCTGGTCAAGAGAGGAATCTCCCAAAAAGAGGTCTCCAGGATGCTGGGCATCACGCCTCCAGCCGTGTCTCAGTACGTCTCCAAGAAGAGAGGCTACAATATCGAATTTAGGGAGGACATCCGCCAGTCCATTGGAATGCTCGCCGACGACCTGATCGAAGAAAGAGTAAAAGGCAGCCAGCTTGTGCCGAGGATCTGCGAGATCTGCCGAATGCTGCAGGACGACGAGGCTGCTTGCATTTCCACCAAATGCAAGGGACTATGAAATGAATCGGGCAGATAAGCTGGAAGACCTTAAAAAGAGGATTGCAGAGAAAGGAGATCTCCTTGTGGCCTACTCAGGCGGAGTGGACAGCAGCCTTCTGGCCAGGGTGGCGCATGATGTTCTGGGCGACAGGGCCCTGGTCGTCATTTTAGACAGTGAGACCATGCCCAGAAGCGAGCTTGATAAAGCAAGAGAGCTGGCAGCATCCCAGGGGCTTAATTATCGAGCAGCAAAATTCTCTATCCTGAAAGAAGAGCCGTTCTGCCAAAATCCGGTCACCCGCTGCTACATCTGCAAGAAAAAGTCCGCTGCAGTCCTGAAGAGCATAGCTGCAGAGCAAGGCATAAGCTGCATCGCCGATGGAGTCAACCTCTCAGATTACGGGGACTTTCGGCCAGGAATTGCTGCCTGCGATGAAGAAGGAATCTGGCATCCTTTTGTAGATGCACGCATAACTAAAGAGGATATCCGTGCTCTGGCGCATAGCCTTGGCCTGTCCGTCTGGAACAAGCCTTCCTCAGCCTGCCTGTCATCTCGAATTCCTTATGGAGAGTCGATCACACCGGAGAACTTGCGAATGGTGGAAGAGGCGGAGGAATACCTGAAAAGCCTGGGCTTTTTGCAGCTTCGGGTGAGGGCCCATGGCCGCATGGCCCGAATTGAGCTATTGAAGCCGGATATGGCCCGGGCGATGAATTGCCGCGATGAGATAGCCAAGATGCTCAAATCCATCGGATTTGACTATGTCGCCCTGGATCTGGAGGGCTTTCGCAGCGGAAGCATGAACGAGGGTTCATTGAAAGAGGTTTTATGGACGTCCAGGAAATAAGAAAGGATTTTCCCATCCTGAAGGATGTCATCTATCTGGACAGCGCCTCCACCAGCCTGACCCCGGAACCTGTTTTGGAGGCTGTCCTGGATTACTACCATAGCTACAAGGCCAACGTGGGCCGCGGCGTTTACCGGACGGCGCAGCTTGCCGATCAACGCTACCGGGACGCTCACCGCAAGGCAGCCGACTTCATAGGCGGGACCGGTCCGGAAGGAATGACGGTCTTCACCAGGAATACCACAGAGTCCATCAACATCGTCGCCTGCGGCATGTTGTGGAAGAAGGGAGATCGCATCGTCACCACCCTTCTGGAGCACCACTCCAACCTCTTGCCCTGGATGAGACTGAGTGAGAAAGGCGTAGAGCTTCAGGTCATAAAGCCGGACAAAACGGGAATGATTGATCTGGCAGACTATGAAAAAGCGATAACCAAAGGCACCCGGCTGGTGGCAGTAAGCCAGCTCTCCAATGCCCTGGGAACAGTCCTTCCCGTAAAGGAGATCGGCAAAATCTGCAGGGAACGGGGCGCTGCCCTCTTGGTGGACGCTGCCCAGTCCGTGCCCCACATGCCCATAGACGTCGCTGATATAGATTGCGATTTTCTCTGCTTTTCCGGGCACAAGATGCTTGCGCCCATGGGAACGGGCGTTCTCTGGATCAAGAAGGAAGGAGAGGTCGAGCCGCTCCTGGTGGGTGGGGGCATGGTGCAGGATGTCGGCGAATGCGGGTATGATATCAAGAAGGGCTATGAGGGCTATGAAGCAGGCACGCCCGACATCTCGGCAGGCATTGGTCTAGGCGCTGCCGTTGATTATCTCACCCGCGCGGGTGTCGAGGATATCCACCACCACGAGCAACGGCTTACGGAAAAGCTGCTGGAGGGCCTGCAAGAGATAGAAAGGGTAGTGGTCTATGGCTTGAGCCCCGGTGCACCGGCGCATGGAGGCGTGGTCTCTTTCTCTGTAGGGGGCCTCTTGCCTCACGAGGTGGCTCTCATGCTCGACCAGGCATCGAGCATCTGCGTTCGCTCCGGTCATCACTGCTGCATTCCCTTAATGAAGCATCTGGGGCTGAAATACGGCACCGTGCGCGCCTCGCTTTATCTTTATAATACAGAAGATGAGATTGAAAAGCTCCTGAC
>JALNZQ010000200.1 GCA_023229165.1 Methanothrix sp. | reverse complement strand
GGGGCAAAAAGGACAGCCGCAATGTGTATCGCTCTACCCTGCTGATCAGGTTCCCAAGACTTAAGCGAGGTGACATCGTATCCTTCCGGGGATCGCTCTTCTCTGTGGCTGGCTTTGACGGCAAGGCGACGCTCATCTCCTCACTCAGAGAGGGCCGCAGGTCTTCCATGAACGAGGAGAACTCAGAGACAGTGGCGATTTTGGGAAACAAAGCCGATGCGCTGGCAGCGACTGTGATATCCAAAGATGATGACGTTCTGGAGATCATGGACCCGGAGACTTACAGGGCAGCTTTCGCGGCTCGTCCCAGGGATCTGCAGGTTGAGCCTGGAGAAGAGGTAAAGGTAGTAAGAACAGCGGACGGATTTATTGTATTGTAGAAATTTTTATATATTTTAAATAAGTTTACGAACTCAGTACCCACCACAAAGTTCTTAAACTAGTTTCGTACAATTTTAATTGGTAGAAGCGCGCATTTGAGCAACGAATCACATGATAATTAAGCCCTGAGTGGAACTTTGGGCGATGAAATACTAGCCATAAGCGAGGACAAAAAGGCTCATATGTGGGCATTTCTATCAGATGCTCCATGATATTGGTAAATGGACACTGAAATAGTTGGATAAACCTCATATTCACCATCATTCACAGCTCACTGCCTGCCTGTAATACGGCATGGCTACAATTGCGACAATGAGTCGCGAATTGGCCTCTGTAGGCCGCAGATAGCTTTGGCTCCTTGGGTTATGGGTGTGAATTTTATCTATCTATTTTAAAATAAGAGGTGTCTTATATGCAAAATGTTGATACAACTAAATATGTTATTTATGCGGATATAACGGCGGAGGGTATAGTGGAGCGACCGGACGTGGTCGGCGCTATCTTCGGCCAGACCGAAGGCCTCTTGGGATCCGACCTCGATTTGAGGGATCTCCAAAAAACGGGACGGTTAGGCAGGATCGACGTCCAGATTACATCCAGTGGCGGAAAGTCCAGCGGCACCATCTCCATTCCTTCCAGCTTTGATAAGGTCGAGACCGCCATACTGGCCGCCGCCCTGGAGACCATAGACCGCGTGGGACCCTGCATCGCTCGCATCTGCGTAAACCGTATCGAAGATGTGCGTGCCGCCAAGAGGAGATATGTCATAGAACGGGCCAAGCACATCCTGGTGGAGATGTTCGACGAGAACATCCTGGAGACGGAAGAGATCACCGAGGAGATAAAGCAGTCCGTTCGTGTGGAGGAGATAACTCACCTGGGCAAAGACAACTTGCCTGCCGGGCCCAATGTACTGGACTCCGATGCCATCTTAGTGGTTGAGGGCCGGGCGGATGTGCTCAATCTGCTCAAGTACGGCATCAAGAACTCCGTGGCTGTGGGTGGAACCAATGTGCCGCCAACCATTGCCGATCTGTGCGCCAAGAAGGTCGTTACCGCCTTCACCGATGGCGATCGGGGCGGAGAGCTGATCATTAAAGAGCTTCTTCAGGTAGCAGACATCGACTTTGTGGCCAGGGCTCCGGAGGGAAAGAGCGTCGAGGACATGACCCAAAAAGAGATTGTCCGGGCGTTGCGCCAGAAGATCCCTGTGGAGCAGGTGCTGGATCAATATAAGATCAAAAACCAACCCAAGAAAAGGCGCGAGATCACCACCAAGAGAAAGAGCCTCATCCGCGAGAAGCCCTTCTGCATGCGAAACACGGCGGAGAGAGCCGAGGCTATCGCGCCGCGTCGGGTCGTGCCTCGTGAAGTCGTGCCCAAATCAGTCCCCGTTCCAGTAATAGAAGAAGTAATTGTAGCGGCTCCTGAACCTGTTCCTGAGCCAGAGCCACAGAGAGAATGGTTCCGGCAGCATGTGGATGAACTGGATGGAACTCTTTCTGCCAGGATCATGGATAGGAATCAAAACGTCCTCCGGGAGGTAGCAGTAAGAGATCTGGCCAGAGAGTTGAAGGAAACAAATGGGGACGTGAACGGCGTGATCTTCGATGGCGTCGTGACGCAGCGCATCTTAGACATAGCCGCGGATAAGGGCCTGGAATATCTCATCGGCGCCAAGATGGGAAATATCGCCAAGAGCCCGTCCTGCGTCAAGGTTCTAACCAAAGAGGCGTAGCATTCTCGCCTCTTTTCCTTCACCGTAATATATTTTTAGCACATTGATTTCGAGAAGAATTTATTTGTAGCGAGGTTACATCTGATGGAGTTCAAGCAATGCATTGTGATTAGAGAGGATTTGAAGCTCTCTGCGGGAAAGCTGGCAGTGCAGGTGGCTCATGCTGCAGTTATGGCTGTGGAAAGAGCTGAAAAAATGGACAGATCCACTGTCTCGGAATGGAAGGCAGAGGGCCAAAAAAAGGTTGTCCTGAAGGTCCCGGGGGTGCCTGACCTTTTCCGGTTGCGAGAGGATGCAGAGAGGGCGGGGATAGCTTGTGCCATTGTTGCCGATGCCGGGCTGACCGAGATTCCTGCAGGTACCATAACCGCACTGGGCCTGGGTCCGGCTCATGGAAAGCTGATGGACAAAGTGACGAGCAAGCTCAAGCTTGTCTGAAGCGCCTGAAGGCATTTTTGATCTCCGAGGTAAGATGATTTCTGCAAGTGATCGGGACCGGTCCTTGGGCATGGATTATTACATAACGGACAGCTCTGGCTGCGGGGGCGTCATCAAGAGTTTTGCGGAGGACTTCCAGGTAACAGAAGTATTCGAAGAGCTGGGCTACGAAGGCGGAAGGTATCTGGTCTTAGATGTGGAGAAGACCAACTGGGATATGCATCACCTCATCCGGGAGATGGCGAGAAAGCTACGCATCAGCCAGAAGAGATTCGGCTGGGCCGGCACCAAGGACAAGAGGGCGGTAACAAGTCAACGCATCAGCATCATGAACCTGGATGAATTGGCCCTTTCCAGGATTACTCTGCCCGACCTGAAGATCAGGGTGCTGGGCAGGACAAACCGGGCCGTAGGCCTGGGAGATCTGCTGGGCAATAGTTTTCGCATCACAATTAGAGATATGAACTGCCCAGATCCTGCCGTCCGACTCGCCGCCATCACTTCGGAGATAGTGAAGCAGAGCGGCGTTCCCAACTATTTCGGCATACAGAGGTTTGGAGACATCAGGCCCGTCACCCATAAAGTGGGCGAGGCCCTGGTAAGGGGCAGGATCGAAGAAGCGGCCTTTATTTATCTGGCCCTGCCTTTTCCCGGCGAGCTGGAGAGGACTAGGGTGGTTCGGGAAAAGCTCTGGGCCACTCGAGACATTCCTGCAGCCCTAAAGGAGTTTCCTGAGTACCTGCATTACGAGCTGGCCATGCTAAACTTTCTGGTAGAGCATCCCGGCGATTATGC
This sequence comes from Methanothrix sp., assembly GCA_023229165.1. GTDB lineage: Archaea > Halobacteriota > Methanosarcinia > Methanotrichales > Methanotrichaceae > Methanothrix. The sequence goes on along the minus strand of JALNZQ010000200.1, from coordinate 1,715 downwards.
TCACTCTTTTGATGTTCTTTCCGTCAATTTAAAGCGCCTCTTTGTGCACGCTTACCAGTCCTATCTCTTCAACCGGATTCTCAGCCGCCGTCTGGCCGCAGCAATGCCGCTGCAAAAAGCCGTAGTGGGCGATGTAGTCTGTTTTGCCAAAGAAGGCTTGCCGGATATGGATCGAGTGCAGAAAGTAACCTCGGAAAACCTGGAGGCCATCGACCGGCTCGCTGGGAGGGGCAGAGCATTTATCACTCTGCCGTTAATCGGATTTGAGACGGAAATAGGGGAAGGCGCACAGGGTGAGATGGAGTGTGCGGTTCTTAGAGAAGAAGGCATTTCGCCTGAGAACTTTAGAGTTTTGGAAAACCCGGATCTTGGCTCAAGAGGCACAAGGCGCGCGGCTCTATGCCCGGTCAAACCGCAAATTCGTGTAGAGGAATCTCTGGCAGAGCTGCAGTTCGTTCTGCCCAAAGGAAGCTATGCCACCGTGGTATTGAGAGAGTATATGAAGGGCCTCGATGTTATCAAGAGTCAATCAAATGATTTAGCCGAGGAATAAGCCTTGCAACTGGAATTAGTTGATCCATACGTTGTGGTCTACAAGCAGATCCACGCTGTAGTTGATGATGAGGGCAGTCGGGTGGAGCTCATGGAACGCTCCCGTTGCTATGGTGGATCGGCCTGGGCCAGATACCATTACTCTAAGGGGCCCTTGGTAAAAAGCTCCCGCAATCTGGGCGAATGGTTCCGCTATATGATAACACCTGGCAAGGTCGATTTGGATCTTGTCTCCTCCAAGAGATCGGCCGGCATCGAGTCGGTAATAGTCAACGGCAAAGAGGTGGAGGTGACCTATGCGGGTCTAGGCGGGGGTGGCGTAGGGGCGACACTCTCCCGAGCCAGGGCGGAGGATGTCTTGCGCTATGATGCAACGGAATGCGGCGGAGGGCGCGTCGCCCGCGGCACCATAGTTTTACCCAGAAGAGAGAGGTTGATCATTGGAGTTGATGATACTGATTCCAAGACACAAGGAGCAACCTGGTCCCTTATTCACAACATCTCCTGTAAGGTTGATCGACCTTCTGCGCGCTATATCTCTCACTCCCTGGTGCAGCTCTTTCCCGTGCCGACAAAGACCCAAAACTGCGTCTCCACGGCAGTGGAGTTCGCATGCATCCCCGGTCAGGCAGAAGCCATGCTCTCTGATTTCATAGCACTGCTAAGGAAGTACTCCGTCTCCAAGCAGACGGGCATGGCCGTCTTCCGGGACTTTGATCCCTCCTCGCTTCTGGCCTTTGGCATAAGGTGCAAGCGAGAGAGGGTGCAGTACGAGGATGCTCTGGAGGCGGCACGGGTGAATGGAGTTCAGATCATGATGAACGGCCAGGGATTGATTGGAGCTGTGGCTGCATTGCCCTTCTGTGCCCAGCCGGATGAGTCCATTGTGCCTGCAATTTTATGAAGCTCATGAGTGGTTGGCAGGCAGTTGTTCTGGCTGCCCACGATGCGGCAGTCGAGGTTCGAACCTACGTTCCCGGTTATCCCATAACTGATCTGGCGGCTGCGCTTAAAGCCGAGATCTCGGTTAATGAAAAGGTGGCTCTGGAGATCGCCCTGGGGGCGTCAGCTACGGGCCTGCGCGCCCTGGTCATCGTCAAGCAGGTGGGCATGAATATTCTGGCCGATCCGCTGGTCATATCGGCCACGCATACCATCGGATC
>JALNZQ010000015.1 GCA_023229165.1 Methanothrix sp. | reverse complement strand
TTCCAAAGAGCGGGACTCTGTGACAATGCGGCCGCGATAATCCTTTAAGGCCGCAGCAACCTTTTTCCAGGGGACGGTGCCGTTTCCCACCGGCAGGTGCTCGTCTCTCTCTCCGTGATTGTCGTGCGCATGAATGTGAACGATCTTGTCCTTATGCCGCAAAAAGCTCTCTACATTTCCATTGGTATTGGCATGGCCCACATCAAAAATAAAGCCCACATTCTCCCGGTCCACAGTCTCTATTATCCCCATAACCTCTTCCGGCCGGCGGCCCAAAATGGCTGGCATGTTGACCATGTTCTCCACGGCAATTCTCATGTCCAGATTTTGGGCGTGGTCGCATATCTGCTGGATGCCCAGGATGCTTTGCGACCAGGCGGCATCAGGCAATTGCATTCCCAGAGGCGAGAAGTGGCCGGGATGAAGCACGGCCAGACGGGCAAAGTCGCTGGCAAGATCCAGGCAGCTTTTCATCTGCCGTACTGTCTCCTCCCAGATGGGCTGGTTAACGGAGGCCAAATTCAGGTCAGAGTATGGCAGGTGAATGGTAATAATAAGGTCAGTAGTCTCGACGATCTGTTTTGCCTCGGTCAGGTTCTCTCGTGTCAGCTTCTGCTTTCCCTCGTTTACGATCTCCCAGCCGCTGTAGCCCAGATCTTTCAGCTGATAGGCCCAGTCAAAGGGCCTGTCCACCAGTTTGCTGGAGGAGAAGCTAAACATCCTTTCCTTCCTGCACAGATTCTCCGACCTCACTTAGGTCAATCTCTCGGACCGGCATGCCGTTCTCGGTCTCGGGCGCCAGCCAATTGATAACGCGCTCTCCTCCCGTGATCTGCACATGCAGTGAGCCCAAAGCTTCCTCTTCCGGAGGAAAGCTCACAAATCCCATCAAAGCGGCTTGCTTGCTTAGCTGGAATGCAGTGGTATTGCCCACCAGCCCGCGCAGCATTACCTTTCGGGCCGTGTCCAAAATCTCTTGCCTTCTCAAAAGCTCATGGAGCGTCTTCAGGCTATCCGGGCCGTTGTAGGCCTCAATCTTGTCGGCGCGAATATCCATGATCAGACCGGGAAAGATGTTCTCAATGGCTGATACGACTTTCTCCACGCGCTCCGTGGGCCGAACTGATGAGCAAATAGTAACCTCGATCGTTCTCATCGCCCCTAGGTGTGGCCGGTCTTGTATCTGAGGATAGCAGCAATCCCGCCAAAGGCCTTGTAAAGCTGCTCACCCTCCTCAAACTCCGTGGAGATGATTTTGACCTCTGCTTTACTCTGATCTGCCAGCTTGGATAGTTCGGAGACTATGTCCTCTTCTCCGGTGATGGTTAGAGATCCTCCGCACTTCAAGCAGCTCCCTAGCGAAGTAGATGCCCCCGAACGGGTTTGATATTCGGAAAAGTCGCAGCTTCTGCTGGTGCATTCAATCTTAGATCGCGTCTTTCTCAGATCCTCAGAGAGAAGAAGGATCTCCACTGCCCCAAGCTCCAGATTATGGCGAACCTCATTATCGCCGTAAGCCGCCAGACCTTTGTCGGAAACCAGCTCCTTCATGAAGCGGCGCATGAGCAATTTGTCCTGCGTCACTTCTAAATCGGAGAGTTGGTCTTGAGCTGCATCCACCAGCTCGTACAATCCTGATTCGTCGGTATAAGAGACATCCAGGGCGCCCAGAATCTTCTTCTGCAGCTCGTGATGCAAAAAGCTCCCCTCCACAAACTCCTCTTTGGTAGGAGAGGGCCCGCCAACCAATATGCCCTGCAGATCCTTGGCATCGATGGGCAGGAATGCTTCGTTGGCCGATTCACCTATTCTTTTGTAAAATTCATGGATGGCTATGAGACGTAGTTGCTGGAACCTGTGGCTTGACTGGCCGCCTTTTCTCTGCTTGCCCGGCACAGTAGAGGTGAGGTGCTTCATAGGTTCTATGTATTTGCCCTTTAAAATGCCGATGGCTGCCTCGCGCCGGTCCAGCACGATAAGCCCGAAGGTCTTTTTATCGGCCAGCATCTCCTCCAGCGGACCCAGGAGAAATGAAGAATCGCAGTGGTATCGGTAGGTTATCAGGGGGTCGGGCGGCTCTAGAGCTACGCTGTACATCTCAGTTTTATTGGCTCCTGCATCCACGCTGCCGATGAATATGACCACTCCGTTGGCAGGAGGCTTGGGGATGAGCTTGAGCCGGGACATGGCCGACTCGAGGGATCCCTGCACGGAAAGTCTGGTGACACGAGATTTTATGTTGGCTGCCTGTCCGTACTCCTCACGTAGCTGGCTTGTGACATCACAGATCTGCTTATCGGGGGGGATATAGAGGGAAATAAGCTCCGTCCCTCGACCCGTCTTGCTCCTCAGGCCATCGAGAAGACGCTTAAATTCATATTTTTCCTGTGCAGTGAACTCCATCGGGAATCTCCCAAAAACACTCACGGCCAAGATATAAAAGGCTTCTTCAAGATGATTTGAGGTATTCAAAAACTATATAAAGATATAAGTTATCTTATATTCCATGAATCAATTAGTCGTTCTCCAGGAAATATATGCATCTCTTTCTAAAGGAGGTGATGGTCTACAAAAAATCGATAGTAAGGCCATCGAAGGAAGTTGTCCTGAACTATTAAGCGAATTGCTGGAAAGCTCCCGAAAGGGCAGAATCGACGAGGATGTTTGCCGCGAACTTTCTCTCAAGCTCCAAGATGTTTATGAGATCAAGCGGCTGGGCGATATCTGCCGCAGGGCGGGCCTGCAAGGTCTCGCCATAAATACATACAACAGAGCCCTGTCACTCTGCCGCGATCCGATTCTGCGACCGGTGTTGCAGAATAACCTGGGTCAAGCCTTCGTCCATCAGGGTGATCTGGCGAAAGCTTCTTTCTACTACCAGAAGTCCGCCGACTGCTTTGCTAAGGAAGGAGATCATACCGGCCTTGCCCATGTATTGGGGAATTTAGGCTCAGCCTATCGGCGCAGCGGGGATTGGAACAAAGCCATAGAACACTGTTACCGCAGCCTGAAGACCTTCGAGGAGAAGGGCGACGATCTAGGCATCGCTCAGATGACAGGGAGCCTCGGCCGGATCTATGCCGATATGGGAGAAAAGGAGCTTGCTGCCCGATACTTCGAAAGAAGCCTGACCGACTTTCAGAGACTAGGCGATAAAAGGAGCGCTGCCTGGGTGCTGGACCAGCTGGGAAGAATTGCCGGCCAGAGAATGGACTGGGATAAAGCACTCAGCTACTTCAATACCAGTCTCTCTTTATTCGAAGAGCAAGGCGAAAGTCAGAGTCAGGGAATTGTTCTATCCAATCTGGGGCGCATCTACCTGCAAATGGGGCAGGCAACTGCAGCTCGCGAACCTCTGGAGAGAGCAGTTCTGCTCATTTCCCGTCAAATAAAGCCCGGTTATCAGAATGCACTCTATTGCCTGGCGAAAACATACAGCTCCCTGGCAAAAAATTGCCTGCAAGAAGAATCGGGCCAATCATCCAGTCGGCAGCAAAGGCTGGAGGCCTCCCGGCTATTCATCCAGGCAGCGAACAGTTATCAAGAGCTGTCATCTACCCTCGGGGAAGGCCAGGCCGAGATCAATGTAGCCGAGGCAATCGCAAAGAGCCAGTCCTATCTGGTCAGGCTCTGCGGGGATGTTCGGGGCGAGGAAGCGCTGATACTGGCGGAGAGGGCCCAGACCTTCCTGGACAATGCTGCTGCAAATGCCAACGATTGCAATAAAGCCAAAATCCTGGGCCTGCAAAGAATCATCGCCGGCATAAAGGAAGTCCACAGCATCGGACTTTTAGCAAACGAGCCATTGATGCTGACCCGTGCCCTGAACAACGCTTCAGAATATCTCATGAGTGGGGCCCAGGAGTGGTCATCAGAGGGCGCGGGCGGCTTTCTTTGCCAGGCACTGAAAAAAATCAATGCCAGCGTAGATCCGGGAAGAGATCCGACTGAGAAGTTGCAGGCAGCAGCTGCGGCTTTGCGCCAAGCAGAAAAGCATTACGGGAAAGAAAGCCGCGCAAATAGGATTGCACAGGCCGCAGAAATCCTGGAGGGGGCGACAGCAAATGGGAATGCGCAATGTCAAGCTGCCCTGCTTCTTATTGCCGGGGCCATGGCGACCGATTCGCTAAGTAAAATTGATGATAGTAATAGCATATTGACCTGGGATGAGTCTCTGCACCTCTTGCCCATCACCGAAAAGGGAGAATTTGCGGTAAATATCAAGATAAATGATCTGCATGAGCCGGATCCGGAGCCAATAGCAAAGACAGACCTGCCGGTCCTGGAGATCTCAAAGGAGAGGTATGTGGCAAAAGACCTGATCTTGGCGGATGGATGTCTGGTCCCAATCAAAGCCGACATGGCCTGCAAGAATTACTGCCAGCTTATCTTGCCGACCATCAGGCAGCAATTTAATGCAAAGAAGGAAACGCCCCTAAAACCAGAGGACGAGAGGCAAGAGCCGCACGAAAGGGCATTTTCGGAAGCTTACAAAGAGAGATCTGAAGAGACAAATAGAGATCTAAATAAAGAGCTAAATGAAGAACTGAATAATGAGACGATAGAATTTTGCGAAGACGCTAACAAACCCGAAATTGAGAAAGAGTCTCAAGAAAGCCCCCTCAGTCGCTCGAAAGCAGTTTTCCTCCTCAAGGTTATGACGGCTCTCTTGGTGATGCTCCTGGCAATAGAGGCAATACTATACTTGATATAGGCCAAAATAGCATGTCTGCCTGGCAAATATGAAGAGAAAGCAGCTTGAGATGATGCTGGAGCGGCTGGAGGGCTTTAGTCGGCCCTCTTTTCAAAGGGAGCAGTATGCTACGCCCGCCTGCGTTGCCGCAGAGATGCTTTTCCTGGCGGGAATGCGCGGAGAACTGGGCAGCGTCTGTGACCTTGGCTGCGGGACGGGCGTGCTGGCCATAGGCGCAGCCCTACTGGGTGCGAGGGCCATTGGCGTGGAGATCGACGGCGAGGCTTTGGCCATAGCCAGGAGAAATGCAAAAAAGTTAAACGTGGATGTGGACTTCATCCGCGCCGATGTGAACACACTGGCTCTCAAGGGCATCGATACGGTGGTCATGAATCCGCCCTTTGGAGCCCAGAAGGCGAGTGCTGGAGACCGCGCCTTTCTCTGCACTGCCCAAAAAATCGCCAAGACGATCTACTCTCTGCATAATCAGGGAAGCGAAGCATTCATGAGAAGCTTTATGAAACCCTGCACCGTGCAGGAGATCTATCGCATTCCCTTTCCCTTGAAGAGATGCTTTGAGTTTCATAGCCAAGATGTCAAAATCATTGAGGTTGAGCTATATAGAATAACATGCTAGGATGCCAGACTTTAGATACTAGTAATTCTAGATGCTAGTGATGATACTGAATTTAAATGCGCTTATAGAGGATTCATAGAGGAATTATGATGGACGGTAGCTTTGTACTTCCTGGAGATGTGGTGGGATCGACCGAGGAGTTTGTTCCCGGAGACTGCACCTACGCTCGGGCAGGAACGATTTTTGCATCTACTGCGGGCCTGGTCAAGATTGATTCGAGAGCCAGATCCGCGAGTGTCATACCCAAGACCAATGCTCCGGTAAAGCTCTTTCAGGGTGATATCGTGGTGGGAGAGGTAATTGATCTCAAGGACAGCCTGGTTATAGTCTCGCTGGCCTTCAAGAAGGGGCATGAGGACAGACCCATCTCAGACGAGGAGGCGACCATTCACATATCCAATGTGAGAAACTCCTATGTCAAAGACCTGCGTCACCTCTTCTCGCTCCGCGATATTCTTAAGGCCAAGATTATCGATGAACGGCAGATGAGGCTTACCACGGGCGATGAGGACCTGGGCGTTATCAAGGCCTACTGCACTCGTTGTCTTGCGGGCCTGGTCAAGAAAGAAAACAAATTGGTCTGCCCCAATTGCGCGAATACCGAGACGCGCAAGATGAGTTCAGCCTACGGTCTAGGAGTGGTTTGATGAATTTGAAGATCATTAAGAAGACGGAGAATCAGGCCATTATCGAGTTTGTGGGGGAAGGACATACCATCTTGAACCTGCTGCGAACCGAACTTTTGACCGATGAACGGGTGCTGATGGCCACCTACGACACCAAATTTCCCGTCATGGACAACCCCGTATTCCGGCTCACGACAAAAGACGTAGACCCCATAGTTGTTTTGAGAGAGGCTACAGGGCGCATAATCAGCCAATGCGAGGAGTTTTCCAGGCTGTATGCAGAAGCTGTAAGGTAGTAGTAAACAGGCATTTGAGCCATGTAACCAGGAAAAAGCCTGCGGCAGCTTCTTGCTGATCCAGGGCATAGGGCATGAGTCATTTGTATTGAAATCCGGCTTTTGTCTGCCTCTTCGCAGACCCTTTGCCGGCTCGCATTTATTTTCGATATGAATTTTGACATAAACACCGCAAGAGGCCTCTCAGAAGGCGAGGCTGCAAGACTGCTCAAAGATGTAGGCTACAACGAATTGCCTTCATCCAAACCTCGCACTGTATTAGCTACTGCCTGGGAGGTTGCCAGGCAGCCTATGTTTCTCCTCCTGGTAGCGGGCGGTCTGGTCTATCTACTGCTCGGAGACCTTCAGGAGGCCTTGATGCTCCTGGGCTTCGTCTTAGTCGTCATGGGCATTACCTTTTACCAGGAACGCAAAACAGAGCGAGCCCTGGAGTCTTTACGAGACCTTTCCAGTCCACGTGCTCTGGTAATCCGGGAAGGCAAAGACAGAAGGATAGCAGGGAGGCAGGTCGTCCCTGGTGACCTAATCGTTCTTGCTGAGGGCGACCGCGTGGCTGCTGATGCAGTATTGCTGAGCTGCACGAACCTTTCTGCAGATGAATCACTTCTCACGGGCGAATCTGTCCCGGTACGAAAGATATGCTGCACAAGCACAGAACAATTACCTGTGATGGCTCGACCGGGCGGGGACGATTTGCCCTTCGTCTTCTCTGGAAGCCTCGTTGTGCAGGGCCAGGGCGTGGCAGTGGTCCGGGCTACAGGAATTAACACAGAGATTGGCAAGATTGGAAAGGCTTTGCAGAAAGTCACATCCGAGGAGACGGCACTTCAAAAAGAGACTAATCTGCTGGTAGCCAACCTGGCCATACTCGGCCTGAGTCTATGCTTGTTAGTAGTGATTGCCTACGGCATGACCAGAGGCGACTGGTTGCAGGGACTTTTGGCGGGCATAACAATGGCCATGGCGGTGCTTCCCGAAGAGTTTCCCGTGGTTTTAACCATATTTCTGGCCTTGGGTGCATGGAGAATCTCGCAGAGCAACGTCTTGACCAGGCGCGTTCCGACAATAGAGACGCTGGGTTCGGCAACAGTGCTCTGTGTTGATAAGACCGGCACTCTGACCATGAACCGGATGAAGGTGAAGAAAATATTCGCCTGCGGCGAGTTCTTCGAACTGGATGATGGCAGAGATCGTTTGCCGGATGCTATTCATGAGGTAATAGAGTATAGCATTCTGGCCAGTCAAATAGATCCCTTCGATCCTATGGAGAAGGCCTTCAGAAAACTGGGCGAGGACTACCTGGCCAGGACTGAGCACATTCACAGTGACTGGAAACTGGTCAAAGAATATCCGCTATCAAAGAAGCTGCTGGCCATGTCTCGCGTCTGGAGATCGCCTTCCCGAAAAGAGTATGTGATCGCGGCCAAAGGAGCGCCTGAAGCTATAGTAGAGCTGTGTCACCTTGACATAAATGGGCAAACACAACTTTCCCGTGCAGTTCAGATTATGGCCCGGGAAGGTATGCGGGTATTGGGTGTAGCTACCGCATCCCTGCAAGAGACAGATTTGCCGGATGGACAGCACGACTTCGATTTTAAATTACTGGGCCTGATAGGCATGGAGGATCCTGTCCGTCCGGGCGTTCCTCAGGCTATCAAAGAGTGCTATTCTGCAGGAATAAGAGTAGTAATGATAACCGGAGATAATCCTGGCACTGCTCAGGCTATAGCCAGGCAGATCGGATTTCCCTCAGACCAGGTAATTACTGGCCCCGAGCTGGAGAAATTGAGCGATCAGGAGCTTCAGAATCAAGTCAGAAATGTTTGCATCTTCTCCCGTGTCATGCCGGAGCAGAAGCTGAGGCTGGTCCTGGCCTTAAAGGCTAACGGAGAGGTCGTGGCCATGACCGGCGACGGCGTAAACGATGCACCCGCCCTCAAAGCTGCCGATATTGGCATCGCCATGGGTAAGAGGGGTACGGATGTGGCCCGCGAGGCGGCGTCACTGGTTCTCCTGGACGACGACTTCTCATCAATAGTCAAAGCGGTGAGGCTAGGCCGCAGGATCTTCGACAATATTAAAAAGGCCATGGCCTATATCCTGGCTATCCATGTGCCTATCGCAGGCTTGTCGCTTATCCCCGTGCTCCTGGAGTGGCCGTTAATCTTTTTCCCGATCCATGTGGTATTCCTTGAGCTCATCATCGATCCCGCCTGCTCAATTGCTTTTGAGGCCGAACCAGAGGAAGCTGATGTAATGATGCGCCGGCCACGCGACCCGAATAAGCCTCTGTTTAGCCGGCGCACGTTGGGCCTCAGCTTGCTTCAGGGCATAAGTGTTCTAATTATAGTCATGGCAGTCTTCGCCGTTTCGCTTTATCGCGGTCAGGGTGAGTCTGTTGCAAGAGCACTTGCTTATACAACTCTCATTATTGCCAACCTTGGACTGATACTGGCAAATAGATCATGGTCCAGGACGATTTTAGAGACCATGAACACACCTAATCCCGCACTCTGGTGGGTAGTTGGGGGGGCCGGGGCTTTCTTGGCATTGATTGTCTATGTTCCCTTCATCAGAGAACTATTCGGCTTTTCCAATCTGCATTTTATCGATATCGCCATTTGTTTCATTGCAGGGATAGCGAGCGTTCTCTGGTTCGAGGGTCTCAAGGTCATTAATAGACGTACGGATTCATCCATTAAGTAAGGCAATGAAGATTTTTCAGATAATTCTGATTTTTCAGAAAAGCTTATATTCTCAGAAAACTTCGCAATTGCCATAATGACCACAAAAGATGAGAATGAATCCTGTTGTCAGCCAAGCGAGATTAGCAGTTGCACAGTAGAGTCGATTGTAACCCTAGACGAGAGAGGACAGATGGTGCTTCCCAAGGAGATCCGAGAGAGAGCAAAGATTAAGCCGGGAGACAAGCTGGCCGTGCTCAGCTTGGAAAAAAACGGCAAGGTCTGCTGCCTCTCTTTAATCAAGGTGGAAGAGCTTGAGGGCATGGTCAAGTCCCGATTGGGGCCGGTAATAAACGAGGCTTTTAAGGAATAGGTGGGTGGAAAAGATGGTAGAAAAGATGAATGATCAAGAGCTAAAGAATGCGGTAAAAGAGAGCTACTCGCGTGTGGCAAAGAATGCCTCATCGTGCTGCTCATCCGGATGCTGTGGATCGGTTAAGCCCCAGCAGATCAGCAAAAAGGTTGGCTACACCGAGGAGCAGATGCAGGGCGTGCCCGAGGGATCGAACCTGGGACTAGGCTGCGGAAACCCGATTGCCTTTGCCTCCTTAAAAGAGGGAGAGACCGTTCTGGACCTGGGATCCGGAGCCGGCTTTGATTGCTTTTTGGCTTCGAAGATCGTCGGCTCGCAGGGCAAGGTCATCGGTGTCGATATGACGGCAGAGATGGTGGCGCGGGCAAATGCCAATGCCGTCAAAGGTGGCTACAGCAATGTGGAGTTTCGACAAGGTGAGATAGAGGCCCTGCCGGTAGAGGATAATACAGTCGATGTCATCATCTCCAACTGTGTCATCAACCTGGTGCCGGACAAGGAGAAGGCCTTTCGAGAGGCGTTTAGAGTCCTCAAGCCCGGCGGCAGGCTGATGGTCTCGGATATCGTCCTTTTGAAAGGACTTCCCGATTTCGTCAAGCAATCGATTAAGGCTTACGTGGGATGCATCGCAGGAGCTTTGCGCAAAGATAAGTATCTGGATGCCATAAGATCCGCGGGATTCAAAGAAGTCTCCGTAATGCAGGAGTCCATCTTCCCCCTGGACTGCATGACCAATGATCCCACCGGTCAGGCGATTCTAAAGAGCCTGGAAGGATCGGCCGAAGAGATCAAAAAAGTTGAGGGCTGCATATCCAGCATAAAGGTCAGCGGCTTCAAGCCTAAGTGAAGGATTCCATTGATGATCGAGATAGACGGCTCTTGTGGAGAAGGCGGCGGCCAGATAGTGCGCACAGCCGTGGCCCTATCTGCAGTGACAGGAAAGCCCGTGCACATAAGCAAGATCCGACAAGGCCGGCCCAAGCCCGGCCTGGCGGCACAGCATGCCCGGGCCATAACGGCCTTAGCCGCAATTTGCAATGCCGGGACATCTGGAGTTGCGCCCGGATCTTCCGAAATCGCCTTCTCACCGGGAGAGATTCGGGGCGGCAGCCACAGGGTAGAGATTGGAACCGCCGGCAGTGTGACGCTGCTCATGCAGTGTCTTCTGCCCGCATTGCTGCGCGCCGATGGGCCTTCTTCTTTGCGAATTCAAGGAGGCACAGATGTGCAATGGTCTCCTACGGTTGACTATTTTAAAAATGTCTTTTTGCCTGCAATATCCTCTTTCGGGGCAAAGGTGAGCCTGGAGGTTTTGCAGAGAGGATACTATCCGCGGGGGCAGGGAGAGGTGCTCTTGCAGGTAGAGCCGGCAAAGCTGAAGGCTTCTCACCTGGAAAGTCCGGCTTGTGATACTGGGCAGATTATTCAAAATTTGCAGAATGTGGTGCAAGGAGTCTCACATAGCTCTAACCTACCCGAACACGTCGCTGCCAGGCAGGCCGACTCGGCGACGCAGACGCTGCAACAAGCGGATTACGCTGCTCAGATAACAGAGCAGGTCCTGCGTCTGCCTTCCATGGGAAGCGGCATCACTCTTTGGTCCGGGTACAAAGGGGCGAGCGGTCTTGGCGAGAGGGGGCTGCCGGCGGAAAAAGTGGGCAGAAGGGCGGCAGAGGAGCTGATTATTGAGCTGAAATCCCCAGCCCGTGTGGATGTGCACCTGGCCGATCAGCTCATTCCCTATCTGGCCCTGGCGGGCGGCAGCTACACGGTGCGGGAGATATCGCTTCATGCCAGGACCAACATCTGGACAGCCGGGCATTTCCTGGATGCAAAAATTGAGATCAAAGAGGAGAAAGGGATATTTCGGATCGAGAGCGTCCTGCAGGATTGAGGATTATCAACGCGACGCTCTCGCTATTCATTAATCCTCGAAAATCTTCGAGCGAGCAAATTGAACAAAGTCTTTTTCATGGCGGCCAATAATTCCCCTTTTTCCAATCAAGGGATCGTCGTAGAAGTTTCCGCTTCCAATCAGCCAAAACACTTTGTCTGCATTGTAGGGAGTGACACCGGCATGCCTCGCCAGGCGGATGATCGCTTTAAATAATTGGTAATCATCATCTTCTTGCTTACATAGTTCCAACGCTGCAAAGATGTGACGCAGGTGAACGTCGGGCTTGGGGAAATTTACGTATCCAAGCCCTATGAGCAAATCGCAGGAAAGGGCAAAGCCTAATCCATCTATCTCTCTATCCATGAGCATGGGTAGACTTGCCCGTGCTCTCTCATCTCTATCAAAAAAGTCAGCCCAATTATAGAAATCACCTGCTGACTCAAATTGCTCTACAAATCTAGCCGCAGAGAGAATTGTCCGGCAGTATCGCGGCCAAATGCTTTGCGGCATCTTGCGAATTTGGCCCCGTGGCTTGAGTTCCTTTTCTATCTGATCGAGAACGTCTTGCCAGTTGTCTCCGTACCTAGCTAAAACCGCCTGCGGATTGAAGCCAATTAAGACCGGTGCCAATTTGTCTACACCGTCGATCGATTTTCCAATGACACCGGCCTTCATGTGCGCGTTCTGGGCGGACTCAAGTATGCGGAGATATAATCCATCCTTTGACGTGGGTCTAGGATGGTGCGGATTGAGGTACTTTTCAATTAGTGCTTGCGTCACTCCTGGTATATTCAGGCTGGGCAGATAGCATCGGGCCAATTCGTAAATTTGTCGATCAATCTCTGCGGTCGTTTTCATTCACTTCCTGTCCCTAAGCCACCTTTCGGTTGCTCTGGCAGCGTTTGGATTTCTGGAGCGGAGACCTCAGGGTTTTCCTTTGGGGCTTTGCGATAGAACCGTTTCACGCGGCTTTGTGCCTTTTGCGCCTCATCTCCTTCAATCACATCTCTTTTGAGCACCTCGTTCTCCAAGACCTGCTTGATGTCTTCAGGTGCGACAAGGAATCCGTCTGAAACTTTCTTAAGTTCACGTCTAATCACAGACACAACCTCATCTGATAAGACGAGTGCGCCAAGAACGAAGCGGTTGAGAGATCGTGTTTTATCGTATAACTGCTCTCGGGCATCCTTGTTGATGCCTTCTTTGCAGATGATGAACATCTTTTCTTGATCTCCTTCTAGCTTTCCGTCTATGGAAGAGAAATCTAAGTCACAAACAAGATCATAGCTTATTGGTTGTTCAAAGCGAACCTTGAAGACTCGCCACAGCAGGCCGTTTGTTAGGATCACCCATGGATCTCCATTGTTCGCGCCGTAGTTGATAGCTTGGCGCGAATGAGATTCCTTGAGTGTCTTTCCGATGGCCTTTACCTCGATAAGGAACTCTATTTTGTTATCAACCTTGATTGCGAGGTCGCAGGAGGTTTTTCGGATCGCGAGTTCGCTGGTGACTTCCAGATATTTTTCGTAGCCAAACAGCTCGGCCAGCATGTCTTTGATGATGTCGGATGTGTCCGATTCATTTACATCTCTATCTCTTGCATCTCGAAGAACCGGCTGGAATTTGGCTACAGATTTTTCGATTCGGTCTGCGACACGTTTGGGCGGGATCACTATGCTCCTCCTTAGTTCTGCTTCGTCCTTTTATCAATATAAGAGTTTCCGAAAACTTGGCCAGAAAGCTATTTTGGACTGCACCTCATATTTCTTCAAGTACTCCTCAATATGCTTCCCTATTATTCGCTCGTCAAATGCCTGCGTGTCCTCTCAGAGCATATTCGTCATGAGTTCGAGGCACTTTCTCATAGGACCTTATCTCCACCTCCTAGGTCCGAGCCAGGCGTCCGAGAACGGCCTGCAAATTGCTGCGTGGTCATTTGTCCAGTCGTGTGCAGGAATCTAAAATATGCGGGCTGCAGTAAGCTCGTTATTCTTGCCCTCAATTCCTGGTCTAAAGTCAAAATCCTATTTTGCATTAAATGAGTCGTGGAAGCGGCTCATCGCTCTTGCGATAATTTCAATTTGATTTGATCCAGAAATATGGACGAAATTTTCTAAATTAAATCTCATCCAACGCATTTTTAAGGGATAATTATTTATCACTAATTGGCATAACAGTTGAAAGTTAAAATGCAATTCAATGACGCACTACAGAGACTGAGCCGGCTTCGCTCTCGACTAGATGATCTCAGAATCAAAAGCCAATCAAGCCCGGATTGTCTATGCGAGACGCTAATTTATACATACTCTGAGCTGCAAGCGATAGAAAAATTGCTTGAAGAAAAAAACAGCGCAGAGAATTTGCAGCATTGTCTTCCAGAAATGATCATCAATTCGTTTACCGATTTGTTATTCGTTAAAAATAGACAGCACAGATACGTATTGATCAATGCCGCTGAAAGCAACTTTGCACGCAGAAAACCGGAAGAAATGATCGGCAAGACATGTTACGATTTTTTCCCAAAAGAGCAGGCGGACGTTTTCTGGGAAAAGGATGAAGAGGTCTTTGCCACTGGAAAAGAGAACGTAAATGAAGAATTTATGACTGATGGCCAGGGCATCATCCGAACCATGCTCACCAAGAAGACCTTATACGTAGATAATGCCGGCAATGAGTTTCTGGTCGGCATTGCCAGAGACATCACAGAGAGCAAAAAGATCGAGGAGCAGCTAAAAAGGGCTCATGATGAACTGGAGAAGAGAGTTCTTGAGAGAACGGCAGACTTAGAAAAAGCCAACCAGGCCTCAACCGATACCAGAGACTACCTCGATAAAATAATTAATTCCATTGGCGACCCGATTCATGTAAAGGACAGGCAGCACCGGATTATTCTGGTCAACGATGCCGCATGCAAGCTCTTCGGCCTTTCAAGAGAGGAGATTTTGGGCAGGACGGCTTATGAGCTGTTCTCCTCCCGAGAGAATGCACGGACCTCCTGGCAGAAGGACGAAGAGGTATTTACCACGGGAGAGGAGAACGTAAACGAGGAGACGAATACCTACGCTCCCGGCATAACTCGCACCGTCCTGGTTAAAAAGACGCTCTACAGGGACAAAGCAGGAAATGTGTTTCTAGTGGGGGTGACCAGAGATATCACCGACCGTAAGAGAGCGGAGGAAGCATTGCGAGAGAGCGAGGAGCGCTACCGGCAGCTGTCCGATGACATGCCGGTGTTCGTTTCGGCGTTTCTTCCCGACGGCACTGTGACTTATGTAAACAAAACGCCGACAGCATGGAATGACCTTGCCCCCGCCGAGATAATCGGTAGAAACTACTACGAATTCCTGTCCCCTGCCGACCGGGAAATGGTCAGAGGAATTCTTGGCGCGCTTACGTCCGAGCAGCCCATTGAGACTCATGAGCAACGATATCTCAGGCGGGACGGTAAAGTGGTCTACCACGAGTGGACCAACCGGGCCTTTTTTAATGAGCAGGGTCTGCCCATCCGCTATCAATCCGTCGGGTTGGATATCACTTCTCGCAAGCGGGCCGAGGAGGCGCTGCAGGAGAGCGAGAAAAAGTACAGCCTGCTGATAAACAACGCTAACGAATCAATAATCGTCGCGCAAGACGGACTGCTCAAGTTTGTCAATCCCAAGATGCTTAACCTGTTAGAGGTGGATTTCGAGCAGGAACTCATTGATAGGCCATTTCCCCAATTCATTCACCCTGATGATCGGAGCCAGGTGGTTGAAAATTACCGGCGACGGATGGCAAATGAGGCCGCACCGCCCCGGTACGCATTCCGGGTGGTCACTTCCAAAGGCATTGTCAAGTGGGTGGAAATTAATGCGACCTTGATTGAATGGCAAGGCAAACCGGCCACGCTGAATTTACTTACCGACATCACCGACCGCAAGCGGGCAGAGGAGGCTCTTTTGGAATCGGAGCAGCGCTTAATTGATATCATTGATTTTCTGCCCGATGCTACCTTTGTCATCGATCGAGATGGAAAGGTGGTAGCCTGGAACAAGGCCATTGAGGCCATGACCGGCATCTTGGCCAGGGATATGATAGGGAAAGGCGATTATGAGTATGCATTGCCCTTTTATGGATCTCGCCGGCCCATACTCATCGACCTGATTTTAAAAGCTGACAGAGAGATCGAGGGCAAATATAACCACATTGAGAAAAAAGGAAGAGTACTCAGGGGAGAAGCCTACATGCCCAACATGCGAGGCGGAATCGTCTACCTCATGGGCAGCGCCGCTGTTCTCTATGACTCTGCCGGCAATGTCTTTGGAGCCATAGAGTCCATTCGCGACATCACAGAGAAAAAGGAGGCGGAAGACCGTCTCATTGAGGCAAAAGAGGCAGCAGAAGCAGCAGTCAGGTCAAAGTCTGAATTTTTAGCCAATATGAGTCACGAGATCAGAACGCCTCTTAATGCCGTATTGGGTCTAACCGGATTGCTCTTAAACTCGGACTTGACTGCACAAGAGAGAGATTACGTAGAGACTGTGAGAAGCTCCGGCAACACCTTGCTCTCAGTCATAAATGAGATACTGGACTTTTCCAAGATTGAGGGTGGCAAGATGGAGCTGGAGTGCCAGCCCTTCCATCTGCGAGAATGCATTTCAGTGGCTGTAGATCTGGTAAAGGCGGCTGCGGATCAAAAAGGGCTGGTTCTGAAACATGACCTGGATGAATCGATTCCGGCATACTTCAAAGGTGATGTTACCAGGCTTCGTCAGGTATTGGTCAACTTGCTTGGCAATGCGGTCAAATTCACGCATACCGGGACGATAGAAGTCTCTGTGACAGCAAAGCCGATACAGACCGCAAATAGCAGACAGTATGAGCTTCATTTTTCCATTAGCGATACGGGCATTGGAATTCCTGAGGAAAAGGTGGACAGGCTATTTCAGTCGTTCTCCCAGATAGATTCCACGATCACACGCAAATACGGCGGAACCGGCCTGGGCCTGGCCATCAGCCGCAGGCTGGTGGAGCTGATGGGCGGTGAGATCTGGGTGGTCAGCCAGCCGGGATTGGGCTCCACCTTCCATTTTACAATTCTGGCCGAGGAGGTGGAGGAAATAGCGATTCCATCCGATTCTTGCGCCGTGAGAGCAAAAACGGCCGCCAGGCGGGAGACGGCCAGACCACTGCGCATTTTGCTGTCGGAGGATAATGCCGTCAACCAAATGGTTGCCATTCAGATGCTAAAGAGGCTGGGCTACAGCGCAGATGTAGCAGGCAATGGTCTTGAGGTCTTGCAGGCAATAGAGCGCCAGCCCTACGATGTCGTTCTCATGGATGTGCAGATGCCGGAGATGGACGGCCTGGTGGCCGCGCAAGAGATCCGCAAGCTGTGGCCCAAGGGGCCCAGGATCATAGCCATCACCGCCTACGCCCTGAAAGGCGACCGCGAACGCTGCCTGGCTGCCGGCATGGACGATTACATCAGCAAGCCAATTGTAATCGAGGAGCTGAGAAGGGTTTTAGAGATGGCCGAATGAATAGATTTGAAAACCTGAAGAATTAAGGGATTCTGGGCAGGAGGATACCCCCTTTCCCGCTCCTCCTGCCCATGCGGTAAGGATAAGTCCCCACTCTCCTAACCCGCCGAACACTCAGTTATCGCCGACGTTAATAACCCTTTTTTTCATGTAGAGGTTATGTAGACCTGATCTAGGTCATTTGTGATTAAGATGATGCAAATTAACCAACGCAGATTTTCAGGTGTTTTTTCGAGCGAATCCTATTTCTACTGTCAAATAAATAAAAGTATGTATGAGCAAGCCATTGCATTACAATCGATCACTTAGTTTTATAATACTAATTATTATCTTATTTCAGATAGGGATTCTTGGCTCTACTTCAATCACGGATCTGGATTATCGCCTCAGCAAGCTGAAAAATGCAGATGCTTCCGTCTCCGCCAGACAGAGCTTTCACGGCGGCAGCAGTGCAGAGCTATCCGTAAACAGTGAAGGAAATTTTGCAAGGATCTACATCTATCTGGACCCTCCGCTGCCACTTGAAGATCTTGATGAGCTCAGCATGTGGATATATCCACAATCAGGAGATGGAACGGTCCAAGTTGAGCTATATTTTGATGGCGATGGGGACGACAGCTACGATAGCAAAAATCTTCAGGATGCAAAGATTCTATCGCGAAAAGAATCATGCTCTGAGGTGGGAATGTCCAATCATACCTGGAATGAACTGGATGGATTTGACCTGGAATATGAGAAGTATAGAGACGAGGAATTCCTGCCTGGAAGTCTTGATGACTGCAAAAGCAGACTGGAAGGCAAGAAGATTGTGAAAATTTGCATCACGATTTATAAGGACAGCAAAGCATCTGATACATCTGCTTTTATCGATTACATTAAGATTGGCGACGAGATAATAAGTTTCGAGCCCCTGGAAAAGGAGGATGTAAAAGACGGCCCCTCTTCCGCGACCCCGGGTGGCTTGATGACCTACACCATAACCTATGGAAATAATGGGATAGAGCCTGTCGACCTGATCGTCAAAGAGGATTACGATCCGCAAACGGTGTTCATCGAGTCCTATCCGCCGCCTGATCCCGGCACCTTCAACACCTGGACCTTCCCCAATCTTCCGCCCGGCGCGCACGGCCAGATAGTGATCAAGATGAGGAGCCGCAAGCCCGCCGCCAGGGCCAGCATCGATGGCCGCGTTTCCGGCCGGGGCCTGGCCAGCACGGAGGGCATGCTCTCTACAGAGTTTGAAAGCTACCTGGTCACAAACAATGTGCATATTCTGGCTGGCGAGTTCAACTTCTCGGCATCAGCCACCACCAGAATCAGGCCTATAATCGGATCGGTCCTGCAATACGGCGAGCATGGATCAGGCGATTATCAGGCAGAGGAGAAGCTGACATACAATTCGGTCAGCATCAACGCAGAGCGCAACATCCTTGCCGGATTCTCTCCGGTCTTTGTCAACCTCTCCAGAAATAGCATTCCCCTGCGAGGAGACTGGTCTGCGAAGCTGCGGGCCGAGAACGACTACAGAGACATTCGCTGGAGCGATAGATACTACGGAGCAAAAAGCCTGAACCTCAGCTATCGGGCACAGCTGGGCAAGACCCTCTCCTATCTGGAGACAGACTCTCGCGTCCAGGGCCTGGCCGATCACACAGCATACTGGCCGGGCGGCTTCACCGATACACATCTTAACGGCAACTTTGCGCTGGCGGGCAAGGCCAGATGGAAATGGGCCAACAAGACAGTAAGCCCGGAGAAAAAGTGGCTGGAGTGCAGCTGCCCGATGGAAGATGGTCAACCATCATCGTGATCGATGGCAGTGAGTGCGAAGGCGGAAGTGTATCCGCCTAGCTCTCGAATCATTTACCCAGGGGCCTGGGAGAACACGTCCACAATGACCACATTGCTCGGCTGATTGTTCACCACAAAGTAGAGCATATGCCTTCCCGTCTGCCCGGCGATAAAGTTCATGCTGCTGTATCCCGGATTGAACTGAGCGGCCTTGTAATCGGTGCTGACGGCATTGGTCTGAATCAACTTGAAAAAGCTCCCCATTCCGCCAGAGGGTACATTGGCCACCAGCTGAAGCGATGAACCGAGCGGGATGGCCGCATACTGGGTCCAGTTGGTCTGGCCGGATATCCAGAGATCATTGCTCTGAGTGAGCCGCGACGTAGCATAAGTGGCGTATGAAAGCCACTGGCCGTTTCTGTAGTACACCCCGGCGGGCGTCCGTCCGGTAATATCATACGATACCGGGCTGCTCACCGCCTCGCTCATTACTAGCATTGAGGGCGCTACGGCAGTCATGTAGTACTCTCTGTAGGGAGCAAAGGTGCTGCCGGGAACGGGCAGGTCCAGCCACTGCACCATGCCGGCGATTCCCTTGTCCATCATCATGGAGCGATCGGAACTGCGCACGTATCCGCCCCCGAGATAATCTTCTCCACATGTAATGCCAATCAAGAGACAGGCGGCGAGCGCTGTCATGCATAGCAAAATTCGGCTATATTTCATTTTTATTCCTTCATTTATTTTTTGGGTACCGTCGGCTGCAATTCTCTCGGAATAGGGGAGGGCCGGAGGGAGGGCCCCTCCCTGAGGAGGTCTTAATGGGCGAGCCCAACACACACGTCTCGCCAGTATATTCATCTCTTTCATAATTTATAGCCTTATTTTTCATGTACGGGTCATATTGGGATCATCTAGAAAAGCATTAATCATAACCGCAAGCCTATTATTCTCAAAGCCGGGCATGCTATTATGGCCATGAATGTGCAACGTTTCATAGAGGACGCCATCGAGGAAATCAGGCGCGATGTTCAGGGGCGCGCCATCATCGGTTTATCGGGAGGCGTGGACAGCTCGGTATGCGCCATGCTGGCCCATCGCGCCATTGGAGACCGGCTGGTTCCGGTTTATGTGGACTCGGGGCTCATGAGGCAGTTTGAGTCGGACCGAATCGAACAGCTATTCCAGGACATCGGCCTGGTGCGCGTGAATGCTCACGACAGGTTCCTCAATGCCTTGAAAGGGGTCACAGACCCGGAAGAGAAAAGGATGATCGTGGGTGAGACCTTCATTCGTGTCTTTGAGGAGGAGTCACGCAAGATCGGCGGCGACTGCCTCATGCAGGGCACCATCTACCCGGACAGAATCGAGTCAGAAGGTGGCATCAAGGCTCACCACAATGTTGGGGGCTTGCCCAGTTGCATGGAGTTTAAGACCATAGTCGAGCCCCTGCGCGACCTGTACAAGGACGAAGTTCGCATAGTGGCCCGCGCCCTGAACCTTCCTCAGGAGATCAGCGAGAGGATGCCCTATCCGGGGCCCGGTTTGGCCGTGCGCATTGTGGGCGAGGTCACATCCGAGAAGCTGGATGTTGTCCGCAAAGCCAATGCCATTGTGGAGGAAGAGGTCGCGAAATTCAGCCCCTGGCAGGCCTTTGCTGCATTGCTCGGCAAAGCCACGGGCGTGAAAGGCGATGTCCGGGTCTACGGCTGGGTGGTGGCCGTTCGTTCCGTCTCCTCCCGAGATGCCATGACGGCGGAAGCGATGGAGCTTCCCTGGGAGACATTGAAGCGCATCTCCAGCCGCATAACAGGCGAGATTCCGACTGTTGCCAGAGTGGTCTACGACCTGACTCCCAAGCCGCCGGGGACGATCGAGTTCGAGTGAAGGTCTCTTGAATGCCTCTGTGTGCTTGTGATAGCTTTGCGATCTATCAGCCACAAACCCTTTTTGCTGGTAGCTCCTTTCGGACAAGACGACTCAATGTGGCCGGAAAGCTCAAGCCGGCTAATGGAGATGGAGACACCAGAGGACATGTGGGACAACAGGGCAGCACAATTTACAGAATATTCGGCACACTACCCATTTTGATCAGGTATGATCCAAAGGTTTTTCATAAGATCATCCAATCTTGAAGTAAGCTACGGAGGGATTAATTGCAATCTTGTGGAAGGTCGACCACAGTCTTCCTGATAGTGGCATTGGCCCTCATTCAGTGTGCCTACGGCATCCAGGTCACTGCATCAGGCGGCATCAATGATGATAGCGGCACAGTATCAATGAATTTAGATATCTTGAAATCCACGTCAGTGAGCAGCCAAATGGCGATCAGTGGCGCAACTGTAACGCCATATGCAGCCGCAATCGGACCTGTAGCGAAATTCGAACAGACGCATTCAGTCAAGGACGCTTCTGGTAAAAGTGCCAGCGTGTACGTCAAGGTGCTCAATGCGCCCAATGGATTGACATACAGCTCCAAAGTCCTGCCTAAGGAAGGTAGTGTGACTACTCAAACTCAGGTCTCGGCTGAACAGTGGCTGACCGTTCCTAAAGCATCCACCATCAAGTGCACTGCAACTGCATCTTATGGCACCACTCGATCAGCGAGCGTGGGTCTGGAAGAATACAAAGGCACAGTAGCTGGAGACTACGTCACACTTAAAGGATACTATGGCAGAGCCTTGACAACAGGAACATCAGTTCTTTCGTCCCAGACTGCAACTAGCGGAGCGGCAAACTCTATCAAGATATATGGCAGTGCCAAGGAAAGCAGCGGAACATACAAGGCGGATACACCGCTCAAGGGCATCTCCAGCGAAAAAGCAACATTCTCGGGATTAAGCGAGACTGCCTCGGCTGGAACCACTACGCAGGTAGTGCAAAAGGAGCATGTGCATGGAACATTCACCAGCACATCCACGCTTAAACCTACGACAGGCACTGCACAGACAAAGACCAGGACTTCGAATTACGGAACTGAGTATGACATCAACATGAAGGCTGCCAAAGGAAGTTTGCCGGCTGGAACTGTAGGGTATTACGTCAAGACCGGTACAACTGCCAGCAAGATTCAAGGAGCTGTGAATGCTGCACAATCTGGAGATACAATAAATGCGGCTGCTGGAAAGTATGTTGAAAACGTCAAGATCGATAAATCGTTGATCATAAAGGGAGCGGGATCGACCAAAACGATTGTTGATGGCAATATGAAAGGTTCGGTGTTCACCATCGGCATGAATAATCCAAACGCGTACGTAACCCTGTCTGACTTGGGCATAACAGCCGGATCGGGGACTCCTGTGGGACCACGTACCTATA
>JALNZQ010000199.1 GCA_023229165.1 Methanothrix sp. | reverse complement strand
GCTGATGAAGCGAAGCGGTCTGCCATCCTCTGTTCGCGCCATCACTTTGCCGCGATCGAGAACCCATTTGTAGGTCCCACCTTTGCAGAGTACGCGGTGCTGGTTGTGATAGATGAGCGTCTCACCAAGAAGGTGCTCCTTTAATTCATGCTGACATATCTCCCGGTCATCCGGGTGCAGGCGCAAGCACCATTCATCCAGAGAGTCTCCGATCTCGTGCTGCTTATATCCAAGCATGGTGACCCACATCGGAGAGTAGAAGACCTTGTTTGTCTGCAAATCCCAGTCCCATATGCCGCTGCCTGTTCCTTCCAGGGCGAATTGCCAGCGCACTTCGCTCTCCTGAGTTTCAATCTCCCTATTTTTTTGCGCTGTAATGTCACTGGTAATTCCGAAGATCAAGATCCCGCCATAGGCCTGATGAAATGCCCGACTTCGAGTAGAAACCCAAAAGACGTGGCCATCTGCCTTTTGCAGGCGGTATTCCACTGAGCTCACCTTCCCTGGCACTTGAGACGCGCAGGAGAAGAACTGCTCCAAAGCCGGCAGGTCAAGGGGATAAACATAACTAAAATATCTCTGAAGGCTATTTCGAATGCTGCCCTTCGGCAAACCCAACATAGTTTCTGCAACAGAAGATACATAAAACTCGGTGTATTTCCCTAGGGAGTCTATGCTAAGCCGCCACAGCACATCTGGAACTCCCGAGATCATCTGCAAAAGGTCATCTTCTCGATCATTTGCCGCTGCGGACTCTTTTCGTCGAGATGCTTTTGGACCTATATGTCCATCATTATTGTTATTCATCAGCTAAATCCCTTTATTGAAGTTAATTAGTAATAAATCTTTCTATTTTATTAACACGAAGATCGAGCTGATCTATAACTGATGACCAAATCCCCAAGATGCGGGAGGACTACGATTGTCTTTACGAAAGAAAGGCTCTGGCATCTGAATGCGATGTGAGAAAAAAAGACCAAAAACTCATTCGATCTTGTGCCCAGCCGCATCCACCGCTTGCTTAAAGTCCTGTACCGTGAGCTTTGCCGGATAGTAGTCTATGCTGGCGGTCTTCCGGCCCAGGTCGACCTTTGCGCTGCTGACTCCATCAGGCTGGTTCCAAGTACTCCCTGAGCCACATGTCCTCGATCTTCTTGGATGCTCAGGAGGGAGCGCTGAAGCCTACCGAGCCGTTCAGCTCATGATCCCCATCTAGTAGGTCCGAATTACATATTGTAACTCCTTATCTACTAATTTTTCATAGATTAGTAATAATAAGTAACTGTATTTAATGATAATTTGGAGTATAGTATTATAAATAAACGCAAGCCACAAATTCTTTATACGAAATCGAATGAGTCGTAGCCAAAAAGGTAGGAGCTCTATGGGACGCAGTCTGTATAAGTATACTATAGTGCTGCTTCTTTCCATACTGATTTTAGGCATATCATGCCAGTGTGTGGAGGATTCCAGCGGGAAGGTTCTAAAGATCGGCACGCCAAGTGTAGTCAAGTCTGCCAGCATTCTGGGAGATAGCAGCATGGGCGTCTTTGCCCATCTTTCCAATCCCACTTTGACGAAGATGGCATCTGACGGAAAGGTAGTTGGCCTTACAGCTAAAAGCTATGAGGTCTCGGAAGATGGAAAGACCTGGAAGTTTTTAATCAACGACGACCTGTACTGGAGCGACGGTCAAAAGCTGACGCCCGATGATGTGCGGTTCACCTTCAACTATCTGGCGGAAAATTATCCGCCGGCAGGTTGGATAAAAAATACGGTGGATAATATTTCTGTGGAAGGCAACGCCGTGGTCTTCAAGCTGAACAAGCCCTACTCCCGGCTGAACCTGGAGTTTGCCACCTATCCCATCCTGGCCCAGCACATCTGGGAGAAGGTGGAAAAGCCCATGGAATATACCAATGAAGGAGAGAATGTTGGATTTGGTCCATTTTTCATCGCCAAGACAGATCTTGGTGCCGGCGTGATTTACTTCCAGAAGAATCCCTATTGGAAAGGAACTTCCCCCAAATTCGATTCCCTGGAGATTCACACCTTCAGCAATATGGACGTGCTTTCCCTGGCCCTGGAGAAGGGCGACGTTGATGCCTACTACAAGTATGCTGGAACCTATCCCTATGCCAGCATGCAAAAGCTCAAAGACACCGGCAACTTCGATTTTGTAGAGAAGGACAATATCGGACTCATGCTCCTGGGCATGAACCTGCAAAAGGAGCCATTGTCCGATAAGAGCTTCCGAGAGGCTGCCTCCTACGCCATCAACTACAGCGAAATTCTAAAGCTTGATGCATTAGGATACGGCCAGATTCCCAATGCTGGCTTTGTGCCGCCCAGCATGATGGCATTCAAGGAGACGGCCAAGCTAGAGTACAATCTCACCAAGGCGAAGAGCATTCTTGAAAGCGCCGGATACAAGGACTCCAATGGAAACGGCATCATAGAGGGCAAGGACGGCAAAGACATAAAACTTACAATCCTCACAAGGACCGACTACCAGCGTGCGACAGAGCTCATACAGGAGTACCTGAAGCTTCTGGGAATCGACAGCGAACTGAAGAATGTGGATTCGAGCACCTGGATCAAGCAGAAGGATGCCGGCGAGTACGATCTGACCATTACCAGGTCCACTCCCTGGGGAATGCTCATGCACGCTAACTGGGGCACGGGCTACTTCGATTCCCGCAGGACGGGCGAAGGCGTATTGCATGTGCTTGACGATCCCGTCTTCCTCAAGCTGTGCGACGATATTCTCGCTGCCACCAGCGATGACCAACTGGGAAATTATGCCTACGAGCTGCAGGACTACTATGCAGAGAATCTGCCGGCCATAGCCCTTTACTGGAATAAAGTGGAAACGCCCACTAACAGGGCCTGGCAGGGCTGGTACTCCGATCCGCTCTACGGCATATTCAATGTGGACAATTTCCTCTCTGTGGAGAAGAAGCAATGAGCCGGTGGACGGATCAATGGAAGGAGTTCGTCAGAGAGACCAGCTATGTGCATAACCTCAAGGAAGAGAAGATATCCAACGACCAGTTTTGGAGGAGCTACGGGATCTATGACAAGATTCTCATGCATTCGGGATATCCGGGGGAGATCCTTTCCAAAATCTCCTCCTTTATTTCTCCAAAAGCAACATTTCTGGACATCGGTGCGGGAACCGGGGCCTTTGCCATCCCTCTTTCCCGGAAAACCACCCAGACAATAGCCGTAGATCCATCGGCATATCAATTGCAGATCTTATCGGAGAAAGCCCGCCAAGAGGGTTTGACGAATATTATCACTATTGAAAAAGAGTGGAAAGATGTGCAGCCCTCTGAGATTTCTTGTATGAATGTCTCGGGAGCCGGTATTTCCGGAGTTGAGAATTCAGGAGTCGATTATTCCCTGGCGGCCTACAGTCTCTTTGATGAGGATATCGAAAAATTCCTTACCAAGATGATTGATGTCACCAAAAAGGGGATATTTATAGTCTTTCGAGCAGAAGGCGTTGACTCGTTGAACGAATTTGCCTACGGGCCAAGGCCGTACGCAGATTACCTCTGCCTGCATCACATCCTGAAAGATATGGGCTATCCATTTGATTTAATTTTATTTCAGAGAGATTATTCACTTCCCATCGACCTGTTGTTCAAGGTGTACCGGTCCTCCAAGAAAGGCCGCGATGAGCTGCTCGGCCACTTGAGTAGGGAAGGCAGGCTGCAAGAGAGAGCAGACGGAAAATGGGCTGCATTCTCGGCAAAAGATGCACTCCTCTACCGGATTCGCTGAAGGGAGTTTACGACATGTCCCTAACGGCAGAGAGGTGGAGCAGGTACATTATAGCCATAGTTATCATATTCTCTTTGAACTTCGTTATTCCCCGAGCCATGCCCGGCGATCCTCTCACCAACCTTCTGGGAGAGGATGTCGTATTGACGGACAGTTCCGTGACCAAGCTCCGGAGCGAGATGGGCCTGGATAGACCCTTGTCCCAGCAATATCTGGATTACTGGCGGAGCATCCTGCACCTGGACCTGGGGCATTCCTTTCACCTGCATTCGCCCGTCTCAGAGATCATATACTCACGTATGAAATGGACGCTGCTCTTGGCCCTGCCTTCACTTCTCATTGGCGGTGTGTTAGGCACTTACTTGGGAGCGCTCGCCGGCTGGAGGGGCCGCAGCAATAGCCAGAAGATGCAGACGGCACTTTTCCTGACGATCTATTGCACTCCGCCCTACTTTCTCTGCTTGCTGGCCCTTTATCTGCTCTCCTTCAAGCTTGCCCTTTTTCCTTTGAAGGGATTCTATGCCACGGGATCGGCAGCGGACATTGCCCACCATCTTTTTCTGCCCATACTGGTGATGACGCTCTTTTCCATGTCCAGGAACTACATGATCATGAGAGGAAGCGTACTTTCGGAAAAGAGCAGCCTCTATGCGGCCTATGCTCGGGCCAAGGGGCTCTATGATGATGAGATTCTATTTCGACATGTCTTCAAGAACTCCCTTCTTCCCATCATCACTCTCCTGGCCATGGATTTCGGCTTTATCCTGAGCGGGGCGCTGTTCGTCGAGATCGTCTTCTCCATGAACGGCATGGGCAACCTCATCTACGATGCTCTTCTCTCCCGGGATTATCCGGTTCTGCAGGGATCTTTTCTCATTATCACCCTCATGGTGGTTTCAGCTAACCTGCTGGCCGATCTTCTCTACAGCCGTCTGGACCCGCGGGTGAGGTGGCGGTAATGCCCGATGTGACGAAGTTTCCCCGAGTGGGAATGTTTCTGTTTTTGTCTTTTCTGCTAATGGCCGCCTTCTCTCCGGCACTGGCTCCCTACGACCCCTGGCTGAGGTTTGAGCCCTACTCTCCTCCGAACCATGAGCATCTTCTGGGGACAAACGACATTGGACATGACATCCTCTCCGAGCTCATCTACGGATCGAGAGTATCGCTGATCGTGGGCTTTGGGGCGGCCCTCATGGCTACGCTCATAGGCACGATCGTGGGGCTTCTTGCCGGTTACTTCAAGGGCACAACTGATGAGATACTCATGGGGATAACGGATATTTTTCTCATGATCCCCCAGATCCCTTTGATAATCGTATTGGCCGCATTCTTCAGGCCC
>JALNZQ010000014.1 GCA_023229165.1 Methanothrix sp. | reverse complement strand
ATCATCTGCGGGTCCTGAAAGGCATCAAGTCCACCAAAGAGAACCTCCAGGCCGCCATATCCGGAGAGGACGAGGAATGGGAAGCGATGTATCCGGAAATGATTAAGACTGCACAGGCGGAAGGCAATAAGGCGGCTGAGACATCATTCCACTATGCCAATGAGGTGGAGAAGATTCATTCCCGGCTTTACAGAAAGCTGCTGGGCGATCTGAGCTCCAGCCAGGAGACCTTCCCCTACTACGTCTGCCCTTACTGCGGCAATACCGTGGAGCGAGAAGCGCCCGGCGTCTGTCCCGTCTGCGGGGCCGAGGGCAAGCTCTTCATTAGAGTGGATTGATTCCTATTTTAGAGAGGAGGCGAATAGGCCGGTCTCCTCTCGCCCTACAATTTCATAAGCTTTAACGCCCATAGGACATTACTATGAGCAATGATTTGAAAAATGACGTACTGAAGAACATCTATTCCCGCCGCTCAGTCAGGGACTATCTTCCCGATGATGTGCCGGACGATGTGATCCGGGAGCTGATCTTGGCCGGGACCTATGCCCCAAGCGCAGCCAACAAGCAGCCCTGGCGCTTCGTGGTGATAAAGAACAGAGAACTGATAAAGAAGCTCTCCGGCAAAGCCAAAGAGCTTTGGATGGAGCAGGCGGCCAAATCCTCCCAACCGGAATTGAAAAGTCTCGCCAGTATGGTGTCCCGGCAAAACTTCGATATCTTCTTTAACGCACCGCTCCTGATAATGATCTTCTCTGATTCCGATGCCTTCTCACCACAGATCGACTGCCCTCTGGCAGGAGAGAACATGATGCTGGCAGCTCGATCATTGGGGATAGGTAGCTGCTGGATCGGTTTGGCAGCTCCATTAGGCCAGGATCCGGCAATCATGGCCGATCTGAGCGTTCCGGATAGATGTAAGCTAGAGGGCTGTCTCATCTTCGGCTATCCTGTCAAATTGGATCAGAAAGCCCCCAAGAGAGATGAAGATGTGGTCCTGAAGTGGATAAAATAAAGAATGGACAAAGACTGCATGAGAGAAGCCTGAATTGACGGATGATAAAATGCGTAACGATGAATGGAATGACAATTCAATCCGGGTCGATCTTGTGCGATCCTGGCAAGAGGAGCAGATTGTAGGTCTCTATCGAGCTGCAGGCTGGTGGAAAGAAGGAATGGATGCCCGCCGAATCAACGATCTGATCCGGGGAAGCTTTCTATTCGCCGTGGCGATTGATATTTCTACCGGCAGGGCCGTGGGAATGGGCCGTGTGATATCCGATGGGATTGCAGATGCGTATATTCAGGATCTGGTGGTGCAGGGCGACAAGAGGGGCTGGGGAGTGGGGACAATGATTCTCACTAAGCTTTTAGAGGAGTGCAAATTTCGCAAGATCACCTGGATAGGCCTGATAGCGGAGCCTGGTAAGGAGGAGTTTTATAGATCCCTGGGGTTTTCACCTATGTTCGGTCATGTGCCCATGCTCTTTCGTGAGGAGGCAAAAGGATGCTGAGCGCTGCAGACTTCAAGCCCGTCACTCTCTCGGACCGTGATTTCTTTCGCCGGCATTACCAGAGTAACCGTCAGGAACACAGCGATAATACCTTCACCAACATGGTCTGCTGGAATGATTATGCCCATTACAGGTATGCCTACCTGGAAGGCTGCATAGTCCTTTGCAGCACCATTGCAGAAATGACGCGCTACCGTCCTCCCATCGGCCCTAGAAATCCCGAACTTCTCGCGGACGTCCTGAGGCTTGCCGCCAGGAGCGAGGAAGAGCATCCTTTCGTAATCCTGGACCCGGAGACAAAAGAGTGGATGGCCGGGCTCTATCCAGATCTTCAATTTCATGCGGAGAGAAAGTACTTTGATTATGTCTATCTCGCCTCTGATCTGGCGGAATTGCCGGGCAAGAAATATCTAACCATCCGGCATCAACTTAACAAATTTCAGAAGACCTGCATGCCCCAGGTCGAGATTATCAGCAAAGAGAATCTAGGCGAGATCAAAGATTTCCTGGATCTGTGGTGCGACTGGAAGGACTGCGACTCCGATCCGGTGCTCGCCAGCGAAAAAGAGGCAGTGTCCTTTGCCTTATCTCACTATGAAGAGCTGCAGCTCTCCGGCCTTGCCATCCGGGCCAATGGCAAGATCGGGGCCATGTCCCTCTTTGAGGGGCAAAATAATGATACCGCACTGGTGCATTTCGAGAAGGGCCTTCCTGATTGCAAAGGAATCTACCGGTCCATAAATGCCGAGACGGCCAAGATTCTGGCTAAAGATTACAAATACATCAACCGGGAGAGCGACATGGGCGTGGAGGGCATCCGCGAGGCGAAGATGCGGTATCATCCCCATCACATGGTAGAGGTGCATATGCTCAAGAGGGATGAGCTGGAGAAGGTACTATAGAGCAGAGAGCTGATGCGGGGCAGGTTGATGAATTATTTTACCAGCATCCTTCCTGCAAAATGTTATACCGAAACCGGGGCAAAGGACTTCAGTTTAGAAGTTCGAGGACCGCTCTCGCCGGGATATTTAGGATTCGCGTGGTTATTTCTACGAATAGATCTTCCTGTTGCTTTCTATCCATGCCGAATTTGTCATCCAGTGCCAGTCTTTCCATCTCCAGAGCAATAAGCCTCGTCTGAATCTGGGCAATTTTGTGGCGGGTTCCAAGCTCCGCAATAATATTCATGAAATAACCGATACTGCGTGGCTTTTCCGATGACAGATTCTTGATCAGGCCGCACTCGATACAGTAAGGGTGGGGTTTTAGTCCTCGTTCTCTGCCTTCAAAGTAGTAGGTCAGCCATATCTTCTCTCTGCTGCCGGATATCTTGTGCTCGCAACCAGACATCTATCTGCTCCCTATATCTGCTCCCTATTCTCAATTAGGGTCACTGATTCGAAGCATTAAAACTTTTTGCAGGAGGGAAAAGAGCAGGGGCTATGTCCCGAGAAGATGTTATCTTTCTGCCAATAGCCCTTTTTTCGTAAAAGATACGATCAGTTTCTTTACTGCTCTTCAAAATTGTGTCATAAAGACATTAGCAAAAAAAGAAATTTAAATTAACAAATTTTTTATATAATTCGCGGATGTGGAGCAAAAGATGATGTACAAGTCATTTCTGCGCGAATGAGAATATATCTATAATCAGTGAAACGGCGGCGGCGCACCCGCGCAGCAGGCTGCTGGGTATTCATTTTAAAATAAAAAAAACAAATCAAGGCGTAGGTGCGGGTGGTATGCCCTGCACCTCGAACTCCTTTTTAACTGCCTCTCTTATATCGCAGCCTATAACCTTTGCTACGTTTCTGCCGGGGACAGGAACCTCGAGGCGCAGCGTAAGCTCCGAGTACCTGGTGTTCATCAGCAAAACATTTAGCGGCTTATCCTTCAGCACCATGGGGTGGCTCTTTGCAGCTTTGATGATGATCTCCCTGGCCCTGTCGATGTCGGAAGCCTTCTCCAGGTCAAAGTCCACCATCCAGGTTATCTCCGGCTGCTTAATAGACCAGTTGATAATCGGCTCCATGCTCATGATGCTATTGGGGACAATAATTCTCTTATTATCAGTGGTTCGAATTACCGTATGCCTCAGAGTCAAGTCCTCCACCTGGCCGTATTCACCCCGAAAGTCCACTGAATCACCCACCCGAAAGGGCTGGAAGACAGCGATGAAGATGCTGGAGGTGAAGTTGGAGAGAGAGTCCTTGGCGGCAAAGCCGATGGCCAGACCTGCGATGCCCGCACCGGCGAGAATGGCTGTGACAAGGCTTCGTAGCTGCGGTATCTGATAGATGATGAGCATCAGACCGATAACGTAGATCGTGGCGGAAACCAATCTGCGCATCATGAGCTGCATGGTCTCGTCCATATTCATCTGCACCTTGCACACGACAGCGGGAATATAGTTCGCCAGCATGCGGTCTACGATGCGAGCGGCGGTGCGAGTTAAGAGTGCAATTACTATTATAAAAATAACATTTAAAAAAATAAATGCCAAATCAATGCTGCTGATGGTATTTGCCAGAATCTGGATAAAAACCAGGTCAACATGTCTGCCAGTCGTTGAATCCACAGCTTGTTGAATCCAATTTGCCAGAAGAATCGGATCGGTCATGCCTGCCATCGCTGTAAGATTCATCAGGACTAGGGACGGAAAAAGAATATTTAAGCGTTTCCAGAATATATAAAATAATTGCGGCTTTTTGCCGCCTATGAGAACATCCTCAGGGCTTCTTCCGATCCTTCGATCTCATCCCCGAGCACCTTTCTGATTGCTACCTCGAAATCGCTCTTGCCAACCGAAGATGCGCCTCTGCGCAGGGCATTCATGCCTGCCTCAACCACAATGGCATTGAGGTCGGCACCGCTCGCTTCTTCAGTAACTTTGACAATCTCCATCAGATCCACGTCCTCATCCTTCTTCATCTTCCGGGAATGGATCTCCAGGATCTTGAGCCTTCCAACCGCTGAAGGCATGGGAATCTCAATGATCCTGTCAAAGCGACCAGGCCGCAGCAATGCCGGATCCAGAATATCGATTCTGTTCGTGGCCGCAATGATCTTGATGTCCCCTCTGGTTCTAAATCCGTCCATCTCCGCCAAAAGCTGCATCATAGTGCGGTTGACCTCGGCGCTTCCCGTGGTTCCGTCATGTGTACGGATGCTTCCCACAGCGTCGATTTCATCGATGAATATGATGCTGGGGGCCTTCTCGCGCGCCATCTGGAAGATATCGCGAACGAGCTGCGCGCCCTCTCCTATGAACTTATGCACCAGCTCCGAGCCGGACATATGGATGAACGTGGCCTTGGATTCGTGAGCTACAGCCTTAGCGAGCATGGTCTTGCCCGTTCCCGGCAATCCGTAGAGCAAGACGCCTCTGGGCGGCTCTATGCCGATCTCCTTGAAGATGGCAGGATTCGTGAGCGGCAGCTCAACGGTCTCCCTGATCTCTTGAATCTGGCTTTCCAGACCGCCCACCTGTTCGTAGGACACATCGGGGGCCTCGACCAGTTCCATTACTTTGGCCCGGACGTCTACTGAGCGGTCCAGGACACGAACGATGGTCAGAGAGTTGTTTATGGCCACACGAGAGTTTGTCTGGATCATCCCCATCAACTCTGGCGGAGCAGTGGTTATGAACTCCTGATTATTGCCGTGTTGCCTGAGCAGGACATAGTCCGACCCCATCTCCACAACCGTTGCCAGGAACAGCGGCATCTTCTTGAGGAGTATATTCTCTTTCTTCAGCCGCTCAACCTCTCGCAGATATTTTTTATTGGCAATGAGGGACTCGAAGAGCTTTGCTCTTACTTCTTCCCTCTCCATCCTGGTTGTCTCCAGCTCTTCGGCGAGGCTCTTGTTGTCGGACTGTAGAGCGTTTATCCTCTTTACGAAGGACTCCTGAATGGTCTCTTGACCGGAAATGGCCGATGTTTCACTCATATAAAGAAGCCCTGAGTTTTTCAAGCTTATAAATTCATGCCTGAGGCGGTAAAATGAAAATTTTTTATATCACAGAAAAGTATTAATCATAACCCACCTAATTATATCTTGTGGTTTTTATGATCACCCTGAATAAACGCAATCCACCTCCCTTCGAGGTAGTGGAAAGAAAAGGCCTCGGCCACCCGGATACCCTGGCGGACGGCATCTCCGAGGCCATCTCCCGCGCCCTATGCCGGTTTTACCTGGACGAGTTCGGCCAAATCCTGCATCACAATGTGGACAAGGTACTCATCATCGCCGGCAAGAGCGCGCCGCGCTTTGCCGGAGGCACGATTTTAAAGCCCCCTTCGGTGGTCGTGGGCGGCCGGGCCAGCCGGCCCTCCGGAAAGCCGATCAGCGAGATCATTGAGAATGCTACAGCCTCACACTTTCATAAAACCGTGAAAAACCTGCAGCAATTCCAAGTCGAGCCGCGCGTGGAAGAGGGCGCCCCGGAGCTGCGAAGCCTCATCGGCCGGGGAGCCAATGATACCTCCATCGGAGTAGGATATGCGCCGCTGAGCACCACCGAGCAGCTCATCCTGGATTTGGAGGAGGTTGTGAGAGGCGTGCATGGCGTGGGAGAGGACACCAAGCTCATGGCGGTACGCATAGGAGACAAGCTGACTCTCGTAGTAGCTGCAGCAATGGTCTCTCGGTTCATAAATTCGCGAGAGGATTACGATGGGGCCAAGGCTGCCGTCCAGGAAGCAGTCATGGGAAAGGCGAAAGCAGAAAGCTCCGGGGACGTAGAGGTCTTTGTGAACTGCGCCGATGCCGGGGAGAACATCTACCTCACAGTGACCGGCACCTCCATTGAGATGGGCGACGACGGAGCCACGGGCCGGGGCAATCGCGGCAACGGCCTGATCACACCCATGCGGCCCATGACCATGGAGGCTATAGCCGGAAAAAATCCGGTCAGCCATGTGGGCAAGATCTACAATGTGCTGGCGCAGAAAGCTGCAACCGAGATCGCCGAGCTGGAGGGTGTGGATGAGGCCTATGTTACTTTGGTCAGCAAGATCGGCTCGCCCATCAGCCAGCCGCTACTACGCGGCGTACAGATCTCAGGCGACTTGCAGATGACGTCCGCGATGGAGTCGAAGGTCGATGCCATCCTGGACTTCTGGCTGGAGAGCACAGACGACCTGGTTGAGCAGTTTGTCAAAGGCAAGCTAACTCTTTATTGAAAAATATAAAGCTTCAATCAGCCCCTTTAGTTACCTCTTTTTTGGCCATCTGCAGCCTCTGCTTAGCGTTGTAGCCTGTGGCTTTTTCCAGGAAATTTCTAAAGCGTTTGTTGGTATCCATGGCTTGCTCGTCGCTGGCGCCTATTACCGACTCCGTGGTCACGGTGAGCTTCTTGCCGGTGATCGACACGCAGATGCTTTTAAGAGCTCCATAGCTGAGCAGAAGCTTGCTGTCCTCTTGCTTGATCTCTGTGGGAAACTCCTCTTCCAGTGCTTTTTGAATTCGCTCTAAGTCAGGCTTGAAGCCTCGCTTGAATGAGTAGTCCATGCCCAAAGGTTAGGGCTTATTCCGGTATAGATCTTTCGAGCGAAAAACGTGATGACTACCAAGAAGAAATTTCGGGATAATGGAGGAAAGAATTATTAAAGTCATCAGGGCGAATGGGGATCGAGAATCATCAAAGGATGCTCATGACCGAAGATAAGGAAAAGGACCTCCTGGAAAAGATTGCTTCCTGCCTAGAAAAAGGCGACCTGGATGCCTGCGTAAGTGATGTAATTGCTCTGGCTAAAGAGAAGGAAATAAGCCCGCAAAGGCTGCTGGAATTGTCTGAAATCCAGGATAAAGCCAAGCAATACAAACATGAGTACATTCTTGCATTGGCAGCCGCAGATGGCCTCGATGAAAAGGCGCCTGCATATAATATTGCGGGACGGGCGTCGTATTTATTGCAGAACTTCGAAATAGCAGAGAAGCTCTGCAAAAAACACATAAATGCAGATCCGAATAATGCCGCAGCTTACTCCAACTTGGGTATGGTGCTCGCTAATCTGGGAAAAAAGAATGAAGCTGAGGAGCAGTATCGTCTCGCAATCAAGATCGATCCCGATGATGCTACGGCTCACTACAACTTGGGCACGCTGCTCGCAAGATTGGGAAGAAAGGATGAGGCTGAGAAGCAGTTTCATCTCGCAATCAAGATCGATCCCAATGATGCCGCGGCTCACTCCAACTTGGGCATGCTGCTCGCAAGTTTGGGAAGAAAGGATGAGGCTGAGAAGCAGTTCCATCTCGCAATCAAGATCGATCCCGATGATGCCGCGGCTCACTCCAACTTGGGCATGCTGCTCACAGATTTGGGAAGAAAGGATGAGGCCGAGGAGCAGTTCCATTTCGCAATCAAGGCAGATCCCCATCTTGTCGAGGCTTACACCAACTTGGGGATACTGCTCGCTGATCTGGGAAGAAAGGATGAAGCTGAGGAGCAGTATCGTCTCGCAATTAAAGCAGATCCCAATTATGCCAAGGCTTACTCCAACTTGGGGATACTGCTCGTTGATCTGGGAAGAAAGATTGAGGCTGAGGAGCAGTATCGTCTCGCAATTAAAGCAGATCCCAATTATGCCAAGGCTTACTTCAACTTGGGCAACCTACTCGACGATCTTGGCCGAAAGGATGAGGCTAAGGAGCAGTACCGTCTCGCAATCAAGGTCGATCCCAATTACGCCGGAGCTCATAACAACTACGCAAATTTATTGCGGAAAGAAGGGCGGTTTGGTGAGGCAGAAAAAGAGGTAAGAATTGCGTTGGATATCGATCCGTTGGATCCATACTCGCTTGGAACTCTAGGAGACATTTTAGCTGATGAAGATTGGCTGAATGAATCGGAGAAAGAATATAAATTTGCGCTGGAGCACTCTGATAAGATGGATGACTCGACCAAATCGGAAATCCATAATAACCTGGGTTGGGTATATACCAAAAAAAAGCTCTATCACAATGCAAAGGACGAGTTTTTTAAGGCCAGAACCATTAATCCAAGAAACATAAAAGCGATCAGGAATCTTCGAGCCGTTGAGAGAATCGAGACGCCTTCAGAGATAACAAAAGAGCAAATCACAATCGCCATCTTGCTACTCTTGCCTCTGTCATTGTCATTCTATCTTTTCTGTATAGCTAAATTGAATGAGACATCGTTTTCAGCTTTGGTTATGTTCTTCACTGCAACAATCCTTTTTGTCCTTCTCTACAAAAGTATGGGGAGATTTAGTGTAGGGCCGAAAGGGGTCGAATTTGAGATGAGCGTTGAGCACAGATTTGTACCTGTTCAGGCTCAGGCAGCCGAATTCATTTCTAGAATCGAGCGTTGAGCCCAAAATAGGCCACCTGTAAACACAGGATAAAACGCCAGAATTACTGCAGTTCGCAACTGATTGAGCGTTCTCTCCTCTCCGCCTCCAACCGTTCCGGCAGCCCGGCTACGATCCCTGCAAAATTTTTATCTGCATTCTTCTTTTTAATTGCAGCCAGCTTGACAATCTCCTCTCGATTGATCTCTTTTCGGTCAAACTGCACCGCGTCCAGCAATTTTTCCCCCCGCTCGGATCTGACTATCACCGTGGAGTATCCTTCCGCGCTTCCAATTGAGCCTATGGAAATATCTGCCAGCCGGCTGACCAGATCATCGCAAAATCCGCATCCTGCCCTCACTGCATCCTCAAGCTCTCGCACCCGGCAGGAGTACCCTTTGCCGTCCACTGCCACTATGAATC
This sequence comes from Methanothrix sp., assembly GCA_023229165.1. Lineage (GTDB taxonomy): Archaea > Halobacteriota > Methanosarcinia > Methanotrichales > Methanotrichaceae > Methanothrix. The sequence goes on along the minus strand of JALNZQ010000014.1, from coordinate 12,882 downwards.
TTCCTTTGGCGATCTGCATCTTTTCGGCCCTATTCAGATCTATGCCTAAAAGCTCTCCCATGCGACTTTTAAGGGATTCATAATCGAAGCTTTCAAAGCAGAAGAGGCCGATGAGAAATATCTCCGCATCCGGAAATTTTTCATTAAAATAGCCCTGTCTCTGCAGCTTTCTGACCACCCGGATCTGACAGGGCGTGCCGACAACGGCAATTCTCCTTTTGCCACTCTCTAAGGCCTCCAGGAGCGGGGCGATTACGGAGACGCGCACGTATTTCGTCCCCTTTGCCTGCAAAATCTGATCCATTTCGTCAACAAAAGCAGCATTCGCGCCGCAGCTCTTATTTATTTGGGCAACAACAGCCGCATCCAAGAGGCCCCTCTCAATTCCTCGATGGAGAATTGAAGTTACCATTCCACCATCTTGCCCCTCAATGCTGCTCTTGCCGGCAAACATATCCCTATTTACACCCAAATCATTATCAATCGTTCCACTCAGGAATTCCTCTTCCATTTCTTTGATATCGACTGAGGAGAGCGGGTAAATGTTTTTTCTTTCCCGTATGGACTTTGTGGGGCAGACCAGGGCACAGGCCCCGCATGCAATGCAGTCCTCTGATAACTGCCCATACGGCGTATCCACATCCCTGGATACTCCTCGATTCTGAGCATTTATGGCCGAGACACCCACCAGCTCATCGCAGACCCGGTAGCACAATCCGCAGAGGATGCAATTTTTATCCTCCAGCGTAAAACGGGGCTTGATAATCCCATATTCTCTGGCGTTCTCCTGCAATCTCTTCTCCTGGGGGCATCGGGCCAGGAGAAGCTCCAGGATCATTCTTCTGATGCCTGTAATCTCCTGGGTGCAGGTATTTACAACAAGACCATCTTCTACCGGATAGTTGCAGGCGGTAACGAACTTTTTCCTGCCGTTTTTAACGATTTGCACAGTGCACAGCCGGCAAGATCCATAGGCTTCGAGTGAGGGATGATGGCATAATGTTGGTATATGGATGCCGGCCAGCCTCGCCGCCTCCAGGATCGTGGCCGAGCCACCCCCGTCATCGGTCTCAATCTCATGACCGTCGATCTTGATTTTCAACTTGGTCATGCCTTCTCACCTCTTTTCGCTTTCGCACAGGTCGTAGAAGATGACTGGGAAAGTCCGCAAGAGGCCTTCGCTATGGCCTTTGATGAACAGACATCGAAGCAAATGCCGCATCGAGTACAAAGGGATTGATCTATAACACAGATGCCAGCCTCATCTTCCTTAATTGCTCCTTGGGGACAGTCCTTCTTGCACAGGCCACATCCTATACAGACCTTCGGCTCGATATAATACGAAACAAGAGCTTTGCAGGCCAGAGAGGGGCATCTTTTCTCGATTATATGGGCCGCATATTCGTCTGGAAAGTGGGCCATAGTGCTTAGAACCGGATTGACGGCAGTCCGGCCCAATGCACACAGCGACGTCTTTCTCATCAGGTTGGCTATCTCTTTAAGAATCTGCAGGTCGCCCTCATGGCCTTTGCCGGAAACGATGCCGTCCAATATATCCCTCATTTGTTTCAGGCCCTCCCGGCAGGGCAAGCACTTGCCGCAGGACTCATCACAGAGAAAGTCCACAAAGTAGCGGGCCAAATCGACGGCACAGGTATCCTCGTCAATGACAATAATGCTGCCTGAGCCCATCATGGAGCCAAGGCGAGTAAGCTCGTCGAAATCAACAGGCGTCTGCAAATGCCGGGCCGGAATTATTCCCCCTGAGGGGCCTCCCGTCTGCACTCCTTTGAGCTTTTTTCCATCCGGAATTCCGCCTCCTATCTTGTAAATTATGTCTGCCAAGCTCATGCCCATGGGAACCTCCACCAGACCGGTATTGTTGACCTTTCCTACCAGTGAGAATATCTTGGTTCCCTTGCTTTTTTCTGTTCCAATGGCGGAAAACCATTTACTACCGCGGTTGATAATTAAAGGAATGTTGGCCCAGGTCTCCACATTGTTGAGAAGGCTGGGTCGATTCCAGACGCCACACTCCGAGGTATGGACGTACTTGGGCCGGGGCTCGCCCACTTTGCCTTCCAGGGCGTTCATGAGAGCGGTTGACTCTCCGGAGACAAAGGCTCCCGCCCCTCTATGCACGGATACGTCGAAATCAAATCCGCTGCCCAGTATGTTCTCCCCAAGAAGACCCAGCTCTCGGGCCTGATGCAGGGCGAAATTGGCATTTTCCACGGCCAGAGGATACTCCATGCGCACATAGATGTAGCCGGTATGCGCTCCAACCGCATAGGCTCCAATTATCAGCCCCTCTAAAACGCTATGCGGATTACCTTCCATGAGAGCACGATCCATGAAGGCACCCGGGTCTCCTTCATCGCAATTGACGATCACGTACTTGGGCTGGCCTGGTGCCAACGCCGTTGATTCCCATTTTTTCCCAGTAGGAAATCCGCCTCCGCCCCTCCCCCGAAGGCCCGACTTTTTTATCTCTTCAATCACCTCAAGGGCTGTCATCTGCGATAGGACGCGGGTCAGAGCGGCATAACCGCCCAGGGCGATGTAGTCGTATATATTTTTAGGATTTACTTTTATATTATTTTTTATTAAAAGTCTCATCTGATGATTATAAAATGGTATATCTTCTTCCAGTATTGCCTTTTGGCCGGTTGCAGGATCCAAATAAAGAAGGCGCGACACCAGTTCACCTTTGAGAATGGTATTTGCTACGATCTCCGGCACATCATCCGGTGAGACTCCCATGTAATAGATTCCCGGCGGATATACAACTACCAGAGTTCCCTTCTCGCAAAAGCCGGGACATCCCGTCTCCTTGATATGAATCTCCTTCTCCAGACCCCTTTTCTCCACTTCTCTTTCAAAGGTGCTGACCACCTTTCGTGCGCCAAGGCCCAGGCACCCGGTACCGGTGCAGATTGCCACCTCTTTTCTCTTGGGATCTTTCTTGCGTTCGATTTCATCTCTCAAGATCTCCAGATCCTGAATTGATGTAAGTCTTGCCATCTCTTCCCCATTTTTATTATCTTTTACTCACTATCGGAAGCAAGCAGCCCCAATATTTTCTTTACCTTCTTGGAGTCCACCCGGCCATGATAATCGTCATCTACTACTATTACCGGGCCGATGGCGCAGCATCCCAGGCAGTTGACTCTATCTAAAGTGAAGTTTTTGTCCTGCGTAGTCTGACCTGATTTTATGCCCAATTTTGACTCGGTTGTATCCAGCAATCTCTGAGCGCCCCGCACTTGGCAGGCGGTTCCCATGCAAACGCATACTTTATGCCGGCCTACGGGAGAGAGATTCATCGCTTTATAGAAGCTCGCCACCCTGAATATCTGGCTTGCTGGAATCTTAAGCCTCTGGGAAAGTTCCCCTATGGCTTCTTTGGAGATCCAATGCAGTTCGCTCTGCAAATCTAAAAGCAACTGGATCAAGAAACCTTCTTTTCCATCATATATTTTTATTATATTATCCAGCTTCTCTTTGTCAGCATCGATCATATTCACTCCAGTTTCCATCTGCAAAGCCGAAAGATGGCATGATCCAGGGTCGTGCCAAGCTTGCGTAGGCAATTTTTCGCGCCAATTGTATCTCGGTCGTTATTCGCATTTGTATCAGCATTAAGCGTGAAAAACTATATAACGCTTGCCTTTGATAACTCCTAATAATGATAAAATTATTTTTTTGCTTTATTTTTACTGTAGTTTCCAAGTTTTTAATTTTGCACACAAGATCAAACTGCGTGCAGCCACCCCACCCGAAAGGATGGGGGATGCTTCGGGCCGCACGCCCAGTTCGCCGGAACTCTGAATATAATGTTGCTAGATATTATCAAGATATCTCCATGCGATAGAAAATCTTCTTGACAAGCTCTGCCGCTGCGATGTAAATCCCTACAATAACTGCAACGACAACCAGAGAATAAGCTGATATTTTTGTGAAGCCAAAGGGCTCCGATAGCGGGCTGAATGGCAAGATGAAAGTAAAAATGCCAACCAAGATGGTCACAACCATCAATGAAGTGCTTGGTCTGGACGAGAAAAATGGCCTTCTGGTGCGAATGATCAACACAACAAATGAGGCTGAAACCACCGACTCGATGAACCAGCCGGTTCTGAACTGATCCACATTTGCGTGCAGCAGGAATAACAATGCTCCAAAGGTCAAGAAGTCAAATAAAGAGCTCAGCAGGCCGAAGGTCACCATAAAGTTTCTGATGAATCCAATTGACCATCGCCTTGGCTGTGATACCAGTTCGGGATCTACCCTGTCCCCTGCAATGGTCATCTCCGGAAGGTCGGTCAAGAGGTTAGTGAGCAGAACCTGTGTAGGAAGAAGAGGAAGGAATGGAAGGAACAGAGAAAGCAGGGCCATGCTGAACATGTTTCCAAAGTTGGCAGATGTAGCCATGAAGACGTACTTCATAGTGTTGGAGAAGGTCTTTCTCCCTTCGATGACGCCTTGTTTCAGTACACTGAGATCCTTTTCCAAGAGGACTATGTCTGCTGCCTCCTTGGCCACATCCACGGCGCTGTCTACAGACAGTCCGATATCCGCGGCGTGAAGGGCTGAGGCATCGTTGATGCCATCGCCCATATAACCCACGACGCATCCACTCTTCCGCAGGGCCAGGATAAGCCTCTCCTTCTGGTTTGGCTCCACCTCGGCAAAGACATCAGCCTGCACAACCAGCTTTTGCAGGGCCTCGTCGCTTTCCCTACCAATTTCGGGTCCAGTCAGGATTCTACCTCTGAGCAGGCCCACCTGTTTGCTTATATTGGTCGCTACGAGCCGGTTGTCGCCGGTGATTATCTTTAGGCTAATTCCCAATTGCAACAGGTCGTGAATGGTCTGTGCGATGCCCTCCTTGAGTGGATCAAAGAAGACCAGGAACCCCAAGAACGTCATCTCCTCTTCATCTTTTGCATGAAGGACATCGGTTTTGACAGTCTTTTTGGCCAGGCCCAAAACTCGAAATCCCTTGCTGCTAAGCTCCTGAAATTTTGCCTGGACCTGGCTTTTGACCATAGAGATATCCACAACTTCCTGGGCCACCATAGCGGATGTACAGACCTCCAGGACATTGCCCAGTGCGCCCTTGGTCACGATAGTATGCTCCGAGCCAAATGATGCCAGAATGCTTAGACGCTTGCGAATAAAGTCATACGGAACCTCGTCAATTTTTTTAAAGCCTGAAACATCGGGTTTGCGATAACTGAGAATGGCTTGGTCGATGGGATTGTAAAACCCCGTCTCGAAGAAGGCGTTGACATAGGCCAGGAGAAAAACATCTTCACTCTCTTTACCTTCAAGATCCAGAACGGAGTGCATCTTCACCGTTCCTTCCGTCAGGGTCCCTGTCTTGTCAGTGCATAGAACGTTCATGCTCCCAAAATTCTCTATAGATGCCAGACGTTTGACTATGACTTTGTGAGAGGCCATTTGCCTGGCTCCGTGGGCCAGATTTATGCTGATAATGGCCGGAAGGAGCTGAGGTGTCAGGCCAACTGCAAGGGCCAACGAAAAGAGAAACGAGTCTATAATGGGACGGGCCAGGTAGACGTTAATGGCGAAAATGGCCACCACCAGCACCATCGTTACCTCTAAAAGCAGGTAGCCGAAGTGCTTGACTCCTCGCTCAAACTCGGTCTCAGGCTCCCGGACCCGTAGCCGCTGAGATACGCGTCCGAACTGCGTATCCGTTCCTGTGTGGACAACTACTGCCCTGGCCGTTCCACTGACCACGTTTGTCCCCATAAAAAGGCAATTGTTGCGCCTGCTTAGAGGCATGTCCCTGTCCAGAATTCCCGGCATTTTCTCAGCAGGATAAGTCTCCCCGGTGAGTGTCGCCTCGTTGACGAAGAGATCTTTGGACTGGAGGATGCGACAGTCCCCCGGGACGATAGCTCCTGCCCTCAAAACTATGATGTCTCCGGGTACGACATACTCCATCAGGGCATCCTTCTGTATTCCGTCCCTGAGAACGGAGGCTTTGATCTGAATTATGGCCAGCAGACCGGCTACAGCATCTGCGGCTCTCCTCTCCTGCCAGAAGCCCAGCAGGCCGCTTATGAAAACAATGACCAGGATAATCGATGCGCCTGCCACTTGATGCAGATATAAAGAAAGGCCGGCGGCAAATACCAGCAGCAGAATTATGGGGCTGTTGAACTGAGCCAGCAGCAAAAGGATAGAATAGGACTTCTTGCGGGGCTTAAGCAAGTTAGCACCGTATTGCTTGAGCCTTTTTTGAGCCTCATTTTCATCCAGACCTACCTCTGTAGCATCGAGTAATCTTAGCAGTTCCTCTGCAGGAAGGGACCAAAAAGCGGAAAGATCACGGCTCACAAATACTTATTCTATTTCTGAATGGATAACTCTTTCGAATATTGGAACGTCAATCCATAGTCTTAAGATCCTGCAGAGAATTAAATTTTTGTGTGGCAAACGCGAGGTGGCTCTTTTGGAATGCAATAGCAGCTTTTTTATGGCTGATGATAAGCCACCTGACGGAAATTGAAAAGGCTGCTTTGCCGTTGATTCAAGGACAGCCTGAGTGGATCCTCCTGGCGGCTTTACTGCAGGTTCTTTACTATGCTGTATTTGCAGCTATATTCAAGTCGGCCTTTTACACGGTGGACATAAAAAGTAAAGTTCGTGACCTTATTCCAGTGACCCTGGGCGCTCTATTCGTCAATGTGGTCGCACCTACCTGGGGTATGGCCGGAGCGGCCCTGTATGTTGATGATGCATCTCACCGGGGAGAGTCGCCTGCAAGGGCTGCAGCAGGAACGCTGCTGGCTCAGACGGCAGACTTCAGTGCCTTTGCTCTCATCCTGGCAGGCGGCATAGCCTACCTCTCCACGCAAAATAGGCTGCAAAACTACGAGATCGCCGGAACGGTCGTTTTGGTGGCGATATTATGCAGTCTTGCCTTTACCCTGATCCTGGGACAGTGGCACCCAATATTGCTGATGAAGTTGCTGGGCTTTTTGCAGAGCGGAATAAACCGCTTGGCTAAAAAGGTTCACAGAAATGCCTTTTTTCCCGATGGTTGGGCGGCAAGAAATGCGGCTGACTTTTCCAATGCAGCCGAAGCCATCGAAGCTCACCCGGAAAAGTTGGCGCTGACCTTAGGCCTTGCCCTGGCCGCCCATTTGATCAACATAAGTAGCCTCTATGCCTTATTTTTAGCTTTTCATCAGCAGATCGAGTTTGGGCCTCTCGTGTCAGGCTATGCGATGGGCATTCTCTTCTGGAACATCTCTCCCGTGCCCCAGGGGATAGGAGTAGTGGAAGGTGTTATGGCCTTAGTGTACACGTCTCTTGGAATCCACGGATTCATAGCAGCACTCATCGTTCTCGCCTTTCGAGCGTTGAACTTCTGGCTGCCCATGCTGTTGGGCTTTATCTTGCTTCGGAAAGTGAAAATAGATTAAGGCAAGATTGCAAAAGCCCTTGCAGGGAACCCTGATCCACCCTCGGGTTTTGGAAAGGCAACCACGATCAAAGCTCCATATTCAGGCACCTTGTCCAGACTGGCGAGTAGTTCTATCTGGAAATGGTCTCGTCCAAGGATATAGGACTCCAGCGTGTAGTTATCTTTAGCCGTCTGGAATCCAGGATCTGTATCGGTAGTCTCATGACCCGATGCAGTGATCTTTCTATTCTCATAGAGGTACCGCAGCACCTCCATGCTCCAGCCCGGATAATGGAATGTCCCATTGCGGTCTCTATTCAGCATGGCAGTCTGGTTGGGCCAGCGTTTGGACCAGTCCGTCCGAAGGGCCACGAAGCATCCTTCTGGTATCTTGCCATATCTGGATTCCCATGCTTTAACGTCATCCATATTGATTGTATAATCCGGATTTACCGACACCTTCTGATGTATATCCAGTACTACTAGGGGCAGCACCATCTCCTTGACGTCTATCTGATCAACTGTGCGTTTCCCTTGATGGAAATGTACTGGAGCGTCAACATGGGTGCCCCATTGTCCTACAAGTATGAACTTCTGGGCCAAAAAGCCTGATGTGCTGAAGTTAAAGACAGTCTCTACAGTCTCATTTGGAAAACCCTCCCAATGAGGTATTCCAGGCTTGAAGCTATGGGTCAAGTCTACATAATCCTTTGATTTCAATATATCAAGAACTTGCCATAGAGAGGGATTTTCGGTAGAAGAATTGTTTTTCAAACTCTCTGCCTTTTGGCCAATACCAAGGTCGGACGGTGCATTCAAACCCATAGATAAGGGGAGCAGCAGCAATAATACGGCAATCGGAATCGGCCTGATGCATGCAATTAAAATGCGCCTAAACGATTTCTCATAACCGTTTGACCTATCCTTAGACCTCATCGATATTATCCTTCGCTACTTCTTAGCTTTCCAGATATTTAGCAGGATTGTCCTCAAAGGCTTTCTTGCAGCCTGGCGCGCAGAAATAGTACATCTTGCCTTTGTATTCGCTCTTGAGCTTGGCCGTCTTCTCATCGACGGTCATCTTGCATATCGGATCTATTGCCATTTTTTTAACCTCCAATTTTCTTGCCTGAGTTCTTCTTTTGCATTGCCGGCGGTATATACTTTTTGAGCAGGAGCGAGAAGGAGATTACTGTCACAGAGCTGAGGGCCATGGCCAGACCTGCCAGCTCCGGACGGAAGGTTATGCCGAATGCCGGATAGAGCGCGCCCGCTGCCACGGGAACCAGGGCCGCGTTGTAGGCAAAGGCCCAGAAGATGTTCAGCTTAATCCTGGAGATCACTTTGCGGCTGAGCTGTATGGCCGCCACGACGGCCAGCAGGTCGTCTTTCATCAGCACAATCTCGCCCGCCTCAATGGCCACATCCGTGCCGCTGCCGATGGCGATGCCCACATCAGCCTGGGCCAGAGCCGGAGCATCATTTATGCCGTCGCCCACAAAGGCTACCTTGCTCCCGCTCTGCTGCAGTCTCTTGATCTCACTGGATTTATCTTCCGGCAAAACTTCGGAGAGAACTTTTTTTATGCTCAGCATGCCTGCCACCGCTGCTGCACTTTTTGCATTATCGCCGGTGATCATCACCACAGCCAGATTCATGCTCTGTAGATCCGATACGGCCTCCTGGGCGGATTCCTTCAGCCGATCGGAGATGGCTAAAACTGCGCAGGCCCGGCCGTCCAGGGCGATGAGCATGGCCGTCTTGCCCTGCTCTTCATAACCCGATGCTTTTTCGAGCAGCTCGGGGGTGATTTCAAGGCCCAAATCCGTGAAGAGCATCCTGTTTCCGGCCACAACGTTTCTGCCCTCCACCTGGGCCAGCACGCCTTTTCCAGGCCGTGCCTCGAATTTTTTCGCGTTGGCCGATTCGAGTCCCAGCTCCCGGGCTTTGCGGACAACCGCTTCCGCCAGGGGATGTTCCGAAGGCCGCTCTGCAGAAGCTGCCAGGCGCAGCATCTCTTTTTCGCTCATGCCGAAGGCCGCCATGTCTGTAACATCCGGTCTGCCCACGGTTAATGTGCCGGTCTTGTCAAAGGCGACGACGTTGAGCTTATCAGAGGCTTCCAAAGCTTCGCCGCTCTTGATGAGAATGCCCAGTTCGGCTGCACGGCCAATGCCAACTGTGATGGCCGTGGGAGTGGCCAGGCCCAGAGCACAGGGGCAGGCTACTACTAATACGGATATCAGAGCCGTGAGGGAGAAGAGCAGAGTATTATGGGCCACAAAATACCAGTAAACAAATGACGCTGCGGCGAATGCCAGGATGGTGGGGATGAAATAAGCCACAGCCCGGTCGGCTATCCTCTGCACGGCAGGTCTTGATCCCTGCGCCTCCTCCACAAGAGAGATGATCTGGGCCAGGACGGTGTCTTTTCCTATGCGTGTGGCTGAGAACTTGAGAGAGCCGTTCTTGTTGAGAGTGCCGCCTACTACCCGGCTGCCCGGCTCCTTGAAGGCAGGAACGCTCTCGCCCGTGATCATGGCTTCATCTACGTAGCTTTCTCCTGCCGCAACTACGCCGTCCGCCGGAATCTTTTCGCCGGGCTTGACCAGGAGCAAATCGCCCACTAACACCTCTTCCACGGATACCTCTATCTCTCGCCCATCCCTGAGAATGGTGGCTCTTTTGGGCTGAAGACCTACCAGCTTTTTGATGGCCTCCGAGGTGCGGCCTTTGGCTCTTGCCTCCAAATATCGGCCCAGGGTAAGAAAGGAGGCCAGCATGACTGCCGTCTCATAGAACATGAAATCCGGGGTAAGCACAACTGCAAAGGTTCCAAGAATGCTGGAGCCATAGGCCACGCCGATGCCCATTCCGTACATGACGTCCATATCCAGATTTCTGTTGGCAAGCGCCCGCAGTGCGGCCCGAAAGATGGGGTAGCTCACATAAACAAAGACGGGAGCCGATACTATGAGCATGAATAGGCTCATGAAATTGGGGACGGCCATGGCCAATTGCATAGGGACGATTTTGTGCACAGGCAGGTACATCAGAGCCATGAGAAAGAGGCTGGTGGCAAAGCCGATGATGATGCGCTTCTTCTTGTCTGCCAGGTCCCTGGCAAGTGCCTCCTTCTCCCGGTCGTCTAAAGCTTCCTCTCCGGCGATTCCCAGAAATTGATAGCCTGTATCGACAACGGCCTTCTTCATGTCCTCCAGGCCGACCATGCGGGGATTGAAGGTGACAATGGCTTTCTCAGACGCCAGGTTCACGCGCACATCCACAACGCCATCCAGCTTCTTGAGGGCAATCTCCAGTGCCCCAACACACATGGCGCAGACCGTGCCGCCTATTTTGAGCACGACCTTCTCATCGATTACATCATAGCCCGTGTCCCTTATCGCCTTTTCCAAATCAGCAAGATGCAGCTTCTCGGGATCGTATTCTATCGATGCCGTCTCCGTTCCCAGGTTGACCTGAGCCGAAGCCACTCCATCCAAATTGCGGAAAGCCTTTTCAATTGCCTGAGTGCAGGCGGCGCAAACCATGCCCGCAACCTTCAGCTCAGCCTTTTTATTTCCGACCATAGATCGTCCTTCTGATCAACTCACTGGGTTTCAGATCATCCATCCGGCTCGATTCCTTCATCATTTTGAAAAAAGAAAAGCTAAATAAACCGCTCAAATCTCTCCTTGCCGACCTTGCAGATGGGACAGACCTCAGGAGGCCCCTCTCTGGCGCAGAGGTAGCCGCAGACGGTACATCTCCACACTGGCACGGAAAGCTTGAGTGCCACCTTTGCGATATCAAAACCCAGCGCCTCTGCAGATGCTTTTTGCTTTTGCCGGAGCTTCTCCCTCTCTTCCAAAGGCAGCCTTCTCTCGGGAATGGAAGACAGCTCCTGCTTTCCCAACAGTGCGGCTTTGGAGACATAAAGCGCACAGTAGCAGGCGCCAAATTCAGTAACGTCTGCATCTCTGTAGTCGCAGGGGCAGATGACGTCCAGGTCCTCGGATTTGTCGCCAAAAGCCAGGCGACAGGGACAGGAACGGTAGCCGTATCGCCTCTCGTTTATGAGAAGGCCTTTCACCAGGCCTTTAACAAAATCGGCATCTGGATTGAGATTGTATCCACCCTGTCTGGCATCTTTATCCAGACGAGAGCATAATTTGTCCACTTCCTCGCCCGTAGGCTCAACAAAATCCTGCGCCATCAGCCTAAAGCCTCCTTGATTTCTTTTTCTTTCAGGCCCACAATGCATTTCTCGCCGATTACGAGCGTGGGAAAAGAGAGGCTTGGGTTGTATTTCTTAACCTCGGCTACGGCCTCGGCTCTCTCCTCTCCTTTTAAAAGGTCAACATAAATGTAGTCGAAGGCCACGCCCATAGATGATAAGAGCTCCCGGGTCTTCTTGCACCAGATGCAGGTGCTCAGGGCAAAGAGCCTGATCTTGCCTTTATCTTTTCCTGCGACGTGTTCGAAATTCATGAAATCACCGAATGTTGGATAATGTGCTGTTGACTGATAAATAATTACTCGTTCGCAATATTTTTTATATCGACAACTCCCAGGACGTTAACACTTTCCGGGGTCACGTTCATAAAATATTAGATCCTGCTTGCCATCTCGTTCTTCAATAAAATCATACACATTACTATTACAGAGTGCTGTAGTTTTGATTCCGCTCGTTGATTCAACAATTTTATATGTGTAGAGCTTATGGATTTTAAATATTATGACACCAAAAGCTTTTTATGCAATAGCATCCTATTAGAATTTGGAATCGCTAAAGGAGGATTCAAAATATGTCAACCGACATAGAAGAACAACCGAGACAGCTTCTATCCTCTTTCACCATTGAGATCATTCGAAAATCTAAGATGCTAATTTAAGCAATAGTAGGTGTTAATATGAAATATGGCAAAATTTTACTGTGTTTAACAGTGCTCGTCTGCCTTGCATTTCAGGCATTCGCAGCGGATCCCTTAGGTGCAAGCTCCAGTGGCAGTTCAATGGGATCCAGCGGAGATTGGATCAGTCCCAACATGGGCCAAGTGCACACCCGTACAAATTCCGATCCGGGGCTGGCAGGCATGTTACAGTGGCTCGATACGCCGGTCCCTAACTTCCCCTGGTACACGACAGGTGGTTCCTTCTACAGCCAGGAGTATAGCGAGGTCACTTTCTCTCCCTATACAGAGTACTATACAACTACCGGTACGCCTGTTGTGGGTGGGATAATAACCAATCCTACCAGGTTCGATATAACACAGAAAACTCCTTCCAATGTGTACTACGGTGCCGGTGTAGGGTTGCCATTCACCCAGTATGCATCCACAGTGCCATCTAATACCAATGACCTCTGGATCCAGGGAGCAACAAACTGGACACAATATGTGGTAAGTCCAGTAGGAACCTGGCTGCAGCTAATCGCCTAC
>JALNZQ010000198.1 GCA_023229165.1 Methanothrix sp. | reverse complement strand
CAAAACAATTTTCCCAACAGGATTCATCTTCGCTATCATCAACTGCAGCACTCAGTATTTCTCGATAACCGTCTTCGTGAATAGCAGTAACAACAAGCAGTGCCTTGTTAATATACCGACCATCTGTCCGGACCTTAAAATAGCTTGCATCCAGGAATAGATACGGGATTGATCCAACGATAGGTCTATTTAAGAACTCTTTGACCTGTTTATCTAATCGTTTCGCGATCCTTGAGACCTCTGAAGCAGAAATATTTTCCAATCCAAATTTAGAGAATACTTTCTCGACTTTTCTCGTTGACACACCTTCGAGATATGATTCAGCAACAGCAACTCTTACAGATTCCTCTACTCTAGAAAATCTCTCGAATACTTTGGTTTTAAATGGGTACTCCCGGATTTGAGGTTTATCAAGCTCGATTTCGCCGTGAATGGTCTTGAGTAATCGCGATCTTGTTCCATTCCGATGTGCCTTTCTCTTGCCGGTGCGTTCGTAAGGTCGGGCTTGGATTTGATTTTCAGCCTCACGCTGCATTACCTCATTCAGAAAACTGGCGGTTAGCTTCCTCATTCCATCTTTTCGATCGATAAGATAATCTTCTGCTAAGTCAGGTATGTTCATGGCTCTGTGTCCCTCCGAAAGTTTTGCGACTTGGGGATACAGGGCTAAATTATAATATCCCGTGAAGAAATAACTTGCTGTTATCTGGTGAAATGCAAGTTGGTTCTTGCTACGGGATATCACTATGAAATTTACATCAAAACTGGCACGCTACCCGTGGCTCCATTGAAACTTTTTACTACTTTAACGTAATTGGCATACTCTAATTTTCTGTTTCCATGGCTGAAAAGTCGTGGCTCCATTGAAACATTCAAAAAGTAGATTCAGCGATCCGAGATTGTTAGTTTCCATGGCTGAAAAGTCGTGACTCCATTGAAACATTATCTGATTGCCTCAGTGTCGATCATCAGGATACGCTGACTGCGTTTCGGTCTGACCAATGCTCGCATGCTGCCGGATGACATTGATCAAGCGTGAAAAAGGCAGTACAAGAAAAAAATGCCCGCTGCTTGCAGCGGGTTTAGAAATTCGGCTTTTGCCGGAGCAAATCTCATCTCTCGATGGCTTTGACCCTCTCAAATATCTACTCCATCGTATCCGCATTGCTCTCTGTGTCGCTGAAGGATGATTTTGTGAAGGGCTGGAAATAGATGGGGACATCGTCCAGGCGGTAAAAGGTCCCATCGCACTCCATGGCGTCGATCACGCCCGGAAGGACAACATCCGAGATCATAGTAGTAGGACAGGGAGCGATATCGATACAGGCCACCGGGATCTCGGATAAATATTCAGCACAGGCGGCCGGAAAATGCGATACCAGATCGGCAGAAACGATCAATGCAGCATCTACATCTCTCTCTCTCAGCAGGTCTACCGCCGTATACTCACCCGGGTTATAGCGGGGATAGCCGCGCGAGAAATCCAGTCCGAAAGGAAAGCCGTAGAGATAGGAGGCGACCTGGTTGAAGCCGGCTACATTGCAGTGGCCCCGCAAGGCGCCGATCACAAACTTGGTGTGCGCGTTCAGCTCTTTGACCAGGTTGAATGCAGCTTCCGCATTACGATGCTTGCCATAGGAGGAGACAATCCCCAGGCCCACGTAGATCGACCCGAATTTGCAGCCCTTCATCAGCTCAAGCATCTCTTCCATCTGGGAGATGGAAACGCCCGTTACTTCTTCTACCGAGTGATGGGGTCTCTTGCCGTGCAAGAGAGTAAGCAGAGCTGACAGGAGCTCATAATCGGTGTTGGGACGAAGCTGTATATGCAGATCGGAATTCTCAGCAGTGATGCTCTTTCTCGGGTCGACTGTGATTACAGTGCGATCGAACCGACCCCGCCGCGTCCAGTAGCCTCGCGGGTAGACGGCATAGCGGGACATGTGCCTGGGCATGGACTCCAGCGGATTGGTGCCCCAATATACGGTCAGATCGGCTCGTGATTTGCTCTGCCCGGCAGTTGCGCCCACGCGCCCAGCTTCCTGGATGCCCATGGCTGTGGGCCCGTGGCAGACGGTTGAATTGGAATCAATGGCTGCGCCTAAATACTCGGCCAGATGCAGGCCCACCTCCATAGCCTCGCAGGAGGTCTCACTTCCCATGAAGATCAGAGGACGCTTGGCTGCCGCCAGGATCTCTGCCGTCCTATCGATGGCTTCCTCCCACTGGGCAGGCCTGACTGCAGCAGCCCCCTTCTCCCTGAGGAGTGGCTGGCGGATTCTGTGGCTGCTTACAATCTCCTGGAATTTGGCATTGCCCATCTTGCATGCATTCTTTACCGAAATGCGTTCGCCGGATAGCTCCACCTGGATGTCGTCGCAGGATGCCCCGCAAACCGGACAGACGATGTTCTTAGAGGCCATAATCTACCTCATCTGCCCCTTGCATAAAGCTTCATGGTCAGATCTCCTGCATTCAATACATCTTCTTGCGTGGGCTGCACCCGCACGGGAGAGCCTTTGTAGAGGGGCGAGCCTGTGGAGAAGGTCTCCGGGTCCACCACTACATTAGCCCAAATTGCCCTGGGCATGAAGATTTGACCCGGCTGCATACAGTCCGTCGCATAAGCGTAAACTGCAACCGCGTGCCGGCCATCAATGGCGGATACCAATACCCGTTGCGGCAACCCCATTGCCTGAAAATCCACGGGATTCATCCTGCAAACGGCACATTCCTGGGTGTACTCCTCGGTGAGCTTGCTGCCGCCTTTGGCCAACCTGCCCTCCTCAATGGTGCTTCCGGTATTAAGCAGAAACTCTATCATTTTATCTGCCACTCCTGAAAATCAGCGAAATTGAGCATTACCTGCATCCTCTAGCCCTCCCTGCAATAGAGCGAGCCTTTGGGATTCTTGCCGAGGGCATAGTCACCTGTAAATTTAGCAAACCATCCCTCTAGCTGCACGTCTCCCAGCGTTGGATTTTCCTCCCGGCCGGTCTCTACAAAACCGGGGGTAAACTGCTTGATAGCTCCGCAAACGGCAATAGTGCCTCCATTCATCTCCGCACCGGTGCCCCGCACGGCCGAGCCCCTCACCAGGATGAGCCCCCCACTCTGACGAATGCCGCAGAAGTTCTCCACGTTGCCGGCGACTACAATCTGCCCTCCCACCAGCCCTCCTCCCAGCTGGCTTCTCGCGTTGCCGTCGATTTGAATCGTGCCGCCGGTCATGCCCCGCCAGCTTCCTCTGTAGGCAGAGCCGACGTGGTCTCCGGTGCTGCCGGCAATGTGAAGCAGCCCGCCCTTCATCTCCCTGCCTGCCCAGGACCCGGCATCGCCCCGGACCCAAATACTGCCTCCTGCCATCTCTGCACCAAGGTGCATGCCTGCCGAGCCTTGGATCTCTATCCGGCCCGCCTTCATGCCCTGGCCGATGCGCTTGACCCGGGAGACATCTCCTTTTATGATGATGCTTGTCTCTTCCGGCGATCCCGCCCCCTTCGCATCCACATCGAAAAACTCGGCTAGAGGAAGCTGCACAGGTCCCTGCCAGACGACCAGCCCCTCAATTTCCTCCTTATTTTTTCCTGCAAAAATATTGGGGCTGATAACCTCTGCCTCAACCATGATTGCTATGCTGCCTTTGGGTCTCAGAAGAATCTCGGCCATATCTTCACCTCCTCACCAGGGCCTCTGCCTCCAGAGGCTTATTGACCGAAATGGCTACAGGGTTTTTCAGATATTTATCCGGCACAGGATAGTTGGCAAATCCTACTGTGTAGTACTTGAACCAGTCCTTGACATCGGATAGCATCTCCTTTTCTAAGCCATCGTCAACATAAGGCCGGCAGTAATACCTCCGGCCTTCCGGTGTTGCCACGATCTCGCCTTGCCGGGCCACGATCCTGCCATCTTTCACAGTGTAATCGGGTCGGGCCAGTTTGGCCGTCAAAGCCGCTGTGTCATTGACGTTCAGCTTTCCCGGGTCGATGTCGTAAATTGTCACATCGCCGTCTGCTCCCAGTCCCAGGTGGCCCTTGCAGTAGGCCATGCCGATGGTGCGGGCAGGGTTGGCGCGAGTGACAATGGCCATCTCGTAGAGGCTCATCTCCCGGTCCACGCCGCCGAGGCTTGATCGGTCGTAGGCCCACTTGTGGCATTCCTTGGCGGTATCGTCCCTGGCCTTTTTGGACATGAGCCAGGTGATCAGTTGCGGGTACTGAGTGAAGATGCCTCCGTTGGGGTGATCGGTGGTCATGATGGTCTTCCAGGGATCGTTAATGAGCAGCATTACTTCAAGGCCGATGGCCCACTGCACGCTATGCACCGGGCTGCTCTTCATGTAAACCAGCGAGAGCACTCCAGAGCCGCATTCCATTTCCACATCGGTATTGGACCATTTCTGGCCGGTGAGCATGTAAAGATCATGCTGAGCCGGGCCGTCACCGGTCATAGTTGTGGCCGGGCCGAAGGGAACGGAGCCGCTGTCAATCACCACGTCGTCAACCTGGTTTATGTATTTGGCCAAATCCGGTGCCCCGGAGCAAAAGTCCCTCCAGGATGTGCCGCCGTAGGCGCTGAACTGGGCGTGGGCTAAGTAAACGGCCTGCTTTCTTCTGGCACTCTCCCGGGTCTGTGCCCACTGCAGATCGGATTTGTTCTTGGGCTCGATTCCAGAGGTAATTCCGAGCGAGTCCCTGGCTATTTCCCAGTTGCCGGGATGGCCCAGGTTATTGGTATGCAGATGCAAAGACATGGGCAGTCCCAGCATCTCATTTACCTCTGCCAGTCCCCGGATCAGCTCTCGGGGAGTGACCTCAAAGTGAATGTTGGGCTCGTCCAGACCGTGAATATTTTTGGCCCAACCCCAGTTCTCCACGCCAGCTGGGTTGACGCATTTTATGCCATAGGCCTTGTGGGTTCTCATCATCCAGGCAACGTAGGCGGCTGCCTTCTCAACATCCCCCTCTTTCAGGTAACGCATGACAAACCAGTTGTTGCCGAGTACCATGTAGGCACCCATATCCAGAATGGGAGTGGAGCGCATCTCCTCATGGGTATGGCGGGCCTCCAGAGGCGGCATGGCAGCCTCAAAGACGGTGGTGTAGCCCATGGCTGCATAGTCGTAGCCCTGCTTGTAAACGGAAGGGACAGTGTAGCCGCTGCCGGAATGGGTTAAGGCCGTCTT
>JALNZQ010000197.1 GCA_023229165.1 Methanothrix sp. | reverse complement strand
GCTCTTCTTTATATTTATCCTCTAATGCCTGAAACTTTAAGTCAAACATACTCACTTCTTTTTCTATTATTTCTTTATTGACCAAAGCAGCACAAACATCATTACCAAATACATAATAAGAATTATGTCTATGATAACTACTACCACAAAGTTCTGTAACCAAAATTACACGAACACCTTTATCTTTATACTTCTTCCTCAATTCCGATATTTTAGTTTTAGCATCTTCTTTTCTAGTAGTATGATAACTTATTGAAACCAAACCTTCTCTTCTAGCTTCTCTTAAATTCATTTTTTAAACCTCATAATCTTCACAAACGGATTCAAAATCATCAATAATATCAAGAAATAAATCATATTTATCGTTAATCTTTTTAGGCTGAACACCTGTTCTCAGATAATCATAAATCAAAACATATTGTTCTTTATGATTATTTTCACCAAAACCATTGATTTCTGGTAAAGTCTCATACTCTTCTTCCAACTTTTCTATCAATCTTTTTGCTCTTGCTTTATCAAACATTTTTACTCCCTTTCTACTTGTCCATCTTCAATTTTAATAAAACCTTCAATTGCGCCAACAAAAGGAATTACTATTCCTATCCCTCGACAAACTTCAGATAACATAAACTTTTAACGATGACTTTCTTCTGTAAAAATTCATAACTACTCTTTTTAAAATTATATTTTAATTATATCATAAACTAAAGAAAAAATCAATTACTAATCTATTAAACTATGAGTTTACCACGATCTTTATAACCATCATTATAACCAATTAAAAGAACGTAAGATACAAGACTTTCAATATTAGGATCATTTAATGGCAAATTAATATTATGTTTGTTTATTGCATTTTCAATTATTTTTTTAACATAATTAATACCATTATTATGTTCAGCTTCGCCACAATCTTCACATGGATATTGTTGAATAGTCAAACCTAAAACAACAGGACAATCTTTTTCTCCATATTTACAACCATGTTTTATACAACAATGAGCTTGATGAACTCCATAATATTCATTTTTCATTGTAATATACCTTCTATATTTCTTGTACTTTCTTCTATACTAACCAATTCATTTTCATTAACTACAAAATTATCACCCAAACAGATATTCTCACCAGAAGTTAATGCTGTACAATTACATTCACCATTACAATATAAATTAATTCTTACTAATATTTCTAATAAATTTTTAAGTGCCATGCAAAAAATATAATGCTGATATTTTCTTATTACTGAAGATTTATTACTATTATGCTCCCTTACTTTAATTTCTACTCCTCTTTTTTTCTGTTCCTCTAAAAAAAGAGATGCATCACAATCTTCTTCTAAATAAGCATATTCACCTTTAGTATAACTACAATGCGAAATCTTATGACCTATTCCTAATTTATTAAGTTCAGAAAGTTTAACTTTTAACCAACCATGAGAAGGATCGCAATAAAAATCATATATTTTTGTTTTCATATTTTATCCTTTTCTCTAATTATATCATTAAAACAAAAGAAAATCAAGAATTATTTATACAAACCATGTTTATCCTCACCAAAAGAAAACCAAAATTCTCTACCTAAAAAATCAATAATAAACCCCTTAATACCCCAATAATTAGAATATATTCCAGTTATAATTTTCGGCCTATATTTAACATCTTTATAACCACTATCACAAAATATTCTAACATATTTTGTCCATAAAATCTTTTTACCTTTTAAGAAAAACATTAAACGTTTAATCATATCTACCGATCCACCAATCATACTCAATAAAATTTTCTTATAAACCAACTAATAACAGGTACATTCAAAACTTTGAAAATATTAATTACTTTGATATCAATAAAATTATGTTTAAAATAAACAGCTTTACATAATCTATGATAACCATCAATAATCCAATATTTACAAAACCAATTAATTACACAAATAGGATAGTTTAAATTTGCATGTATTATTCTTAACCAATCATCATTGTATTTTTCATATGAACATTCTCTACGCTCAACAACATCTATTGGCTTTAAATTTTTTTTATGATTTTTATCAGTACTCCATGCAGGATGATTAAGACAATATTTTATATCTTTAATTCTAACTGTCTTTTGTTTACCTTTAGTATGCCAAAAAAAATTAAGATCATGAAAACGTGAAATTTTTCTAACAGATAAATAAATTTTAAATATTATTTTATTCATTTTTCTATAGCCTTAAGATAATCTTTTTTCCAAATAATTTTTGCTAAACTAAAAGATAGTTTAGCCCACCACCTTTTATCTTCCCATCTTATTTTATTTTTAAACTCTTGAACACGAGAATGTTTTTTAGCATAACATTTAATACTAAATATAAACATATGAATTCCACTGCTATAATAAATCCATCCCAAACCATTTTTTTCCTTAATATAAGTCCTTAAATGAAAAATCTTATTCCAATGTTTTTTACCATTTTCATCTGCTTTAGAAGAAATAAAAAGTTCAAACATAATTTTATCAAAAATCTTTATTGTACCAACACTTTTTTCTTTTTCAGCTTCTATTTCTCTATAAAAAGTTCTAAATGGTGCAGGGTTATTATCAATAAAAGGTAAATTCTTATTGTCAAATTTATAAGAACCGTAATAACCTTCACCATCCCCTATCCATAGTAATTCTCTCTTATGTACTTCACAATTTTCATTAGGACAACCATACATATCTTTCTTTGAAATATAACCATCTTCTCTACAAGAAACATGTTCGTTCAATGTTTCAGCCCTCATACTCTTAACATAAACAAGTTTTGACCTACAAATAGGACAACCGATATCAACTTTATTTCTAATTTTGTCAGTATTTTCTTTACTTAAAATATAAATTAGAAGAAAATGATCATACCATTCACTAATTTCTTCTAATGATAAACTACCATCTATTTTTGCTTCTAACTTAATATTTTTAGCAATCAAAGTTATAAGTTCATTATGGCTTTTAATAAATTCTTCTTCTTTTTCTGTTAAACCTTCAAAATTTTTATCAATAAGATATTGTACTGCAAACCAATATTCTTTTTTAAAAACATTATTAATCTTTTTAAAAGCTAATACACTAAGGTTTAATTTCTCAACTTTAACCATTTTATTTTTTCCTTTTTTATTTAATTATATCATTAAAACAAATTAAAATCAAGTTTTAAATAATGCATCACCTGCTAATTTAAGATCTTGCTGAACAAATTTTAATTCTTCTTCACTCACTTTTTTATTTTTATATAATCTTGATTTTACCTGTTCATAATTATATTCAGCTATTCTATATCTTGCTTCTGAAGCAACTCTTTTCATTAATACTGAATCATTAGAAAGATTAGACGGTATACAATAATCTCTAAATATAGTTAATGCTTTAACAATAACTAATGCATCAGATAAATCTATTACGCTTTTAAACTGCATTTAATATTCCTTTAATATTCATTGCAAAATTAAATGCTTTTTCGGTACAATCTTCACCATAAAACAATGGATAACCATAATTATCTTCTGTATATCTATCATAATCAATTATTGCCCCATATTTTTCTAATATCTTTTCTTGTGATCTATGAACAATATAATCTACTAATGTTTGAGTTGATTGAGACTGAAAAATACTTCTTGGTAAAAATACTTCATCATAAATTTTTATGTTACAAGGAAGAGTGTAAATATCCCTAATACCATCCCTACCAAATTCACAAGTATATTCAGAAATAGCTGTTTCAAACCATTCTTCAAAATTCATAAATATCCTTTTTTTTTAATTATATCATAAAATAATTAAAAAGTCAAACAAAAAAAGACACAATCGTTAAAAATATTTATAAAAATAAATAGGTTATGATATTTAAAACCATAACCTATTTATTTAAACATATTATTTAAAGTTTATTTAATTAACTCGACAAGATCTTCAGCATAATAATATCTATTATTCCAACTTTCTTCATAATCAATAATAAGACTAACAAATTTATTTCTTTTTGGATGATCTTTCGAAATTCCAAATTCTATACAAATATCATCATAAAAATTATGTTCTTTTTCATCATAATATTTTGTTTTTATTCTATCAGTTATTGATTTAGAATTATAAAGAGTATCATATTCTTTTTTAATACAAATAGGGCATTTAACCTCTTTAATTCTATCTTCAATTCTATCTTCAATTATTGGATAAGATGTCGCTATAATCCTCCAACCTTCTTTATTATATTCTTCTAACTTATTAACAACAATCGTATTGTTACAATGAGAACATTTTATTTCATAAGATACTGTCTTTTTTACATTATACATATTTTATCCTTATTTTCTTTTATTTCTTTTTTATTCATCTACCCTGTAATACCTCTTTTTATTTTTCTTTCTCGAACCTTTTTGTTTTTCACAATCAAAACCATCACGAAACTTGTTCTGCTTGCCATTGTTTTTTTTCTTCTCACGATTCGAAGGTTCATAACTGTAACTCATACTAATCCACTAACCCTTTCATTAAATAAATCATAAAAACCATTTTTATTTACTCCTATTAAAACAATCAAATATTTTTCTGTACCATTTTTGTTTTTTGGCTTTCTCTCTCTTCTCGTTCTCTTCTCTTTCACATATTTTATATTCAAATTCATCTATTAAGTTTTGTTCTTCAACATTAATTGAATATCGATAGTGATATTCTCCTTTATTAAAATAAATTCTGCATTCTAAAAACCTTAATGAAGGAGCAAAAAGTTTTGCATAATTTTGTAATCTTTTAATTTTTTCTGAATCACCACAACTCGACACTTCCATTATTTTGCTTCCATTTTTAAATATTATATTTTTATTATATCATAAAATTAAAATATAATCAATCATTTTCTATAAATTAAAATAAAATTTCACCAATAAGACATTCATGCTTTTTTCTTTCATTATATAATTCAACAAGAAATCGAAAAACTTCTTCAGACATATCATGATTATTCTCTAAAGATTTAGATTTATAATCTTTCAGCCATCCTGTAACTCTATGTTTTTTACCTTTGTATTTTATACATTCAGCAATATCAGGAATTAAATATCTTAAATCTGCTTTTTTCATATATTAAAACCCCATACAAACTATTTCATTATCTTCAACATCACGATGACCTTTATAACAATAAACATCAACTCTATTTAAATATTTTTTTGCTTTTCTCGTTAAAAAAACTTT
>JALNZQ010000196.1 GCA_023229165.1 Methanothrix sp. | reverse complement strand
CGCGTACGTAACCCTGTCTGACTTAGGCATAACAGCCGGATCGGGGACTCCTGTGGGACCACGTACCTATAATATCAATGGCGGTGGCGTTTACAATAAAGGCAGAACTACAATAAAAAACTGCCGCATATTTTCGAATTCTGCCTACGATGGCGGCGGAATCTATAATGATGGAACAGCAACGATATCAAGCAGCATAATTTCAGGAAATAAAGCCGTCATCGGCGGCGGGATCTCCAATTCAGGAACAGCAACGATATCAGGCAGCACAATCTCAGGAAATGAAGCCGGCGGGATCTCCAATACAGGAACAATCAAAATCACAAGCAGCACAATTACCGGGAACTCGGCTGGAGCTAATGGCGGCGGGGTCTTCAATTCAGGAACTGCCTCAATCGCAGGCAGCACAATTTCAGGAAATAAAGCATGCTATGGCGGTGGGATCTATAATACTGGACCAGAGGGCAAGTTAACAGTTACAGGTAGCACCATATCAGAGAACTCGTGTGATGCATATGGCGGCGGAGTCGATAATTGGGCGGGTGGCGAGGTTACAATCACAGGAAGCATAATCTCCGGGAATTCAGCAGGTATTTATGGAGGCGGGATCTATAATTCCGGAAGTCTAATTATTAATAGTGGTAGTTATATCTTTGCCAACATTGCTGATTTAGATGCATCAGGAGTTGCCAAGGGCGGCGGGATCTATAGGGAGGAAGGAATGAGTATATTGGTCTTCAAGGACCAATATGGAAATATAATCACTAATCCAAACGTGATAAATTCGATAGTGTACGATAACCACCTCCAGAACAATACTGGACCCCTGAGTAATATTGAATGAATCATAGCAGGGCGTGATCTGCCCGTCATCCCCTTTTTTGGAACATCCGAAGAGATCGACGAAAGCCTCACGCGAAAGGCTTTTATTTCTCCGCAGCCTTATTTTGTATGTGGGGTTTGGTATGAAGACTGCTTTTGCAGTAGTAGTGCTGGTAGTATGCCTATTAGCAGCGGGCTGCTATGCCCAGGACACGAGCCGTTTCCAGAGCGTGGGCGGAGATTTCGGCAAGAAAATGATCAGCACCATAAAAGCCAATGATACACAGCCGGCTGCCTCAGGCGGCAATAATGGCACCTTGTGGAACTGGGGAAGTTCGCCCAAGGGAACCCTGGTTGTTGATGGTAACCTTATCGCCGATCCTAAATATTCAATGAAAACGCTGAATGTTACCAAGAATTGGCTGGGAGATTCTTTCGTTGATCCCTATGGAACTGCGTCTCCTGCTTATTCCTATACGGATCCTCAAACGGGTGAGCCGGTTACAACTTATGTCGACCCGGTCAATGGCCAGTCTTACTATACGTACACGGATTCCAAATCGGGAAAGACGATTTACGTCTACTTTAACCCCGAAACCGGAGTGCCGACCTATACCAGCTTTGCGCCCGTTTCCGGCCAATACGTGGAGCAAAAGAATTCTCCTCTGCCGCCGATCTTCAGTTAGATAGGAAAGAAAATTTGGATAAGCAGCAAGAATGACTCAGACACGCGAAAGCCTTTTATCGCTTCGCATTGATGCTAGATTGGTGGGGTCAGTATGAAGACTGCATTGGCAGTAATGGTGGTACTAATAGCTTGTCTTTTGGCAGTGGATTGCCATGCCCAGGACACGAGCCGTTTCCAGAGTGTGGGTGGAGATTACGGCAGGAGTGTGATTGGCACCTTAAAGGCCAATGATACACAGACGTCTGCCGCCGACAATAATAGCAGCAAAGTCAGCCTGTGGAACTGGGGAAACGCGCCCAAGGGAAGCCTGATTCAGAATGGAAAGCTGGTAGATGATCCATTTAATACCTGGAAGTCTCTCAATTTAACCGATGGCTGGATAGGAGAAGTTGAAAAGGATCCCTACACGGGGTATTCGATTTATGCCTACAAAATTCCCAGCACCGGGGAAACCAAGTATTTCTACATAGATCCTTACACACGAAATCCGGTCTATGTGGATAGAGGTAATGCTATTGCAAATGGTGTCAGTAGTGCAAACTACGCACTGCCGCCGGTGTTCCGATAGAGTGCTCACTGGACGGAGCAAATGTGATAAAATATTGGAGAGTGATGAATAGATGAAGTATATTGCTATATTTTTATGCATAGTGGGCCTGACTATGGCCGCAGACTATACCGACCAGCAGCAGGCCATCATGGGCGGCCTGCGCCTGTCCTACCAACTCGGCGAAGCGCATGAGAAGTACATGCAAGGCGGAGATGCCACAACCTTCAACGCCCTAATAGATCAATGGAATGCCTGGGTACAGAACAACTTCGGGCAGGATGCCAATTTGCTCATGCAGAAGGTTACAGGTCCGGTGGATCTCACCAAGCCCTACCTCCTCGCCAACAACACCACCCAGGGCGGCATCGTGCATACTATTGATGGGTCGAACAAGGGTGCCGGCGCAAAGTACACGACGAATGATATCAATCTGCTGCCGGAGGGCGCAATATCGTCATATAGAAATTCGTCATCCTATGTAGGAGACGGCTACTTGGGCGGAGTCTAGGGCCACCGGCCCCAGCGCCCTTTTATTTTCTTTTCTGGCTTTCAATTTTCTAAGATTATACTATCATTATGATCTCATTGGTGGCAGTACGGCTCAGATCATCGTGCGAAATCTAGACGACTCTGTCGTGGAGCGCCTGAAAGCTCGCGCCCGTGATAACGATCGTTCCCTGGAGGCGGAAGTTTTGCATATCCTGGAGCAATCGGTCAAGGTGGATAGTTCCCAGGCTCGCCTGATTGCCCTGAAGATTCGAGAGAGACTGAAGGGCAGGACGTTTCCAGATTCAGCTGAGCTTATCCGCGAGGACCGGGAGCGATGACAATAGCAGTTGATGCCGGTGTAGCTGCTGGGTGGAAGATCTGAAACGTGCCTAAATGCCCTCATATCCGGAAAACTATATATTCTAGATCAACTTAGCGCATGGCCCGTGCATAACCCAGAGATAAATACCGAGACGATAATCACCATGGTGGGCTTTTTTGGAGCTATTTTGCTCCTCCTAGACGTAGTGGTCATTAGATGATTTTTAAAATTTTATGATAATATATTTGAGGTGTCATTGATCAAGTGTAAATCAAAAAACGATAAAGAAGTATAATGAGGTGGGAGGGGTTCAGGAAGGAGGTTTAGGACCTGAACTCTCCGTTTTTGGCAGAACTCTTATCAACATCATCATTGATGATAACAATTTTTTCTATTATACTATTCGATCTCATCGGATTTAACACTTTCGGTATTTTAAATAAGTTCGCCGCCAAATGTCAAAAATTCTTAGCATTGCAGGATGTGATGGGATAGGCGAAGATTAGAAGTAGCGGCGAGATCCATTTGTATTTGGAAAAACAAACGGAGGCGAATTCGTCATTGCAGAGCAAAAAAACGCATCTCAATTCAGAATATGAAAAGGCCCTGATCGTCTACGAGAAGATGCTGGCCTTTGAGATGGACAGTGTGCAGCGCAGCAACATACAAAGAAAGATAGGCGACAATTGCCTGGAAATTATCAAGCAAAAAAATGATTTGAAGAGCTGCGAGCGCGCCATTGATGCCTATGAAAAAGCTCTGCTCGTTTATACTCCGGAGCGCTACCCAATACCTCGCGCTAAAGCCATGAGAGGCCTGGGCTTCGCCTATGCTTCTATGGCAGACATCGCAAATCGAGCCAAAAACCTCAAGCATGCTACCCATTGCTGGGAAGAATCTCTGCCCTTCTTTTCTTTGGCCGCCACCCCTGAAGAGCATGCTTGCCTCCAAAATGAACTGGGCGGTGCCTACCGAAAACTGGCGGAGCTGGAGAGCCGGCGAGATAACGGCAAAAGGGCAGTAGATGCCTGCAAAGCTGCGCTTCGCGTCTATAACCTCAAAGACAGCCCACTGCAATTTGCCGCAGCTATGGCCAACCTGGGCAGCAGCTATCTGACGCTGGCCCAGGCAGCAAATGCTGCCGATCATGCAAAAAACTGCAAGAAGGCCATTCTAGCTTACCAGCAAGCCATCCAGGTTTATTCTCCAGCACATAGTCCTCTGCAATATGCAGCTATGAAAAACAATCTGGCCATAGCCTATCTCTCCCTTTCCGAGACCGAGGATAAGGCAGGAAACTGCCGGTTGGCTCTTGCCGCATGCAGGGAGGCGCTGCTCTATAGAACGAAAGAGGAGCAGCCGCAGGCCTACGCCGCCTCGCAGAACAATCTGGGGAATGCATACCTCGCCTTAGCCGAAGAGAATGAGCCGGCAAATGAAAATGAGGCAGCGAAAGAGAAAGATGCAGAGGAAGGGAGCGAACAAGGGTGCCTGGAAAACTGCCGGCTTGCACTGGCGGCTTACAGCAATGCTCTGCAGATTTATTCACTGGAAGAGTTCCCCAGGCTTTATGCAACGGCTCAAAACAATTTGGCCAACGTCTATCTTACCCAGGGACAGTGGGTAGATAAAATAGGCTGCTGCATGAAGGCCATCCAGGCAGCTCAAAAGGCTCTATGCGTCTTTTCCCTGGAAGACTCTCCCGAGGATTATGCCGAAGCCAAAGGCAGCCTCTGGCTGGCCTATCTTACCTTAACCGATATCGAGTACCGGGCTGAGAACTGCGCTCTTGCTCTGCAGGCCTGTGAGGACCGGCTGCATTCTTACAGGGCCTGGGCCGCCCAGCCGTTGCAGTTTGCTTCCTGTTGCAGGGATCTGGCCATGACGGCCATAATGCTGGCGGATCTGGAAATATCGACTGAAGCCAAAGCAGAAGACTGCAAGAAGGCCATATCTGCCGCTCTCGAGGCTTTGCAGATCTATAATGCGAAAATATACCCTGATGAGTATGCTCAGACGCAGATTTTGCTCTGGGCGGCTTATTCGGCTCTGGCCGAGGTGCAGGAATGCAAGGAGAACTGCCGGCAGGCAATACAGGCCTGCCAGGCCGCCATTAGAGTCTATGAGAGGATAAGCCCGGCAGAGCACGCCGATGCTCTCAAAAACCTGGGCTACAGCTTCATCACGTTGGCTGAAATGGAGGACAAGGCGGAAAATTGTCGGAAAGCAATCGTTGCCTGCGAGCGTGCCCTGGAGTATTACACGCTGGAGACGGCTCCCCTGGAGCACGCCGATATTCTCAGGGATCTGGCCTTTGCTCATGTCACTTTTTCTGCAGTGACGGATAAAGAGGAGTGCAG